>JBBRXJ010000093.1:0-12784 GCA_038248505.1 Bacteroidales bacterium | reverse complement strand
TTCTTCCTTGTATTGCCAAATCTGCAAACCCGATGTTTTGTGTATTTTTCATACACAAATATAACAAAAAAAACGACTCAATACACTGAAATACAATTATATATGATATATTTTTATGCTATTTTGCCTTGCAACGGTCTCGAAATATGGTAAGTGATTATTTTATTACCCGTAATTCCATTTTCTATATTGAGATATACTTTAAAAAAGTAATTCGTGTCAATATCGTTAAGTTTAATCCCACCATAGCTATTGTCGTTGTCTCCCTAGGATACTATATTTCCTATTATAGGATTAAGCCATTCATTGCCGATAGAACTACTTGCTGAATCGATTGTAAAGCCAGAAGGAAAAGTTAGCGCTAATGAGTCAATGTATTCCAAGTCGGGTGTGGATGAGGATAAAGTAAAGGTTAAAATTAATTTGCTGTTAGGAGAATAGAAAATTTTATCGCAGGTTAAACTACCTGATAAGGTTTTTAATTGTTGAGCATCTATTTTTAAATCAGAAAATAGAATTAATACGACTAAAGTAAGCAGTGTTTTCATATACAATTAATTAAGTGTATAGTTTATGAATTATACAAATTTACCTTTAATCTAATAATTGGAGAGAGAATTAGGCGAAAAATTATAAAGCAAAGCAAAAAATCAGTATTTTTGATGTAAATGATACAGTCTGTTTATATGGTATTTACACGAAGATTATCTTATTTCTTTTTTTTTTTGTTTGCTGCCGTTTGCAATCTTGCTGCAAACACTGATAGCCTAAAGATAGAATTAACAAAGGCTACTTCAAAAGAAGTGATATTTAGTATTCTGATTAAAATGTCTGATGAATATACAGGCAAATCTTCAGATACGAGTTTGATGTACGCTAATAAGGCCTTAGATATTGCTAATAACATAAAAGATAAGAAAACAATAGGTAAAGCATTGTATAATGTTGGATATATCTATAATAGCATGTATGATGATCAGCATGCGCTCGAATTTTTTCGGAAAAGTTTTTTATTGAGAAAGCAAATCGGCGATAAAGAAGGTATCTCTGAATCGTCAAATGCAGTAGGTAATTCTTTTTATTTTTTAGGACAACTTGATTCGGCAGAGTTTTATTTAAATTATGCTTTAGGTGTATCAAAAGAGTATAAAATAGAAAAAGAAGAAGCGGCCGCCTTGTTTAATTTGGGAAATGTTGTAAAACAGCAAGGGAAGGTTGATAACGCGCTTGAATATTATTTAAAGGCACTTAAAATAAGTAATAAATTAGACGATTTGAATGGAATAGCAAAATGCCATAATAATATTGGATTAATATATTTTGGATGGGATAAATATGATAGTGCCATTCGTCATTATAAGATAACCTATGAGATTCGTAAGAATGAGACAGAGAAAAAAGGGGCTGCCATTATATTAAATAATATGGGAAATGTATACTGGCGTTGGTCTAAGTACGATCAGGCCATTGTCTGTTATCAAAAAGCATTGGAGATATTTGAAAAAAATGATTACAAAAGAGGTGTTGCTAGTTGTCAAAATAACATTGGTCTCATTTATGAAAATTTAGTAAAAGGTGATAATTCAATTAATGAAAATGACGCAAATTTCAGAAAAGCACTAGAATTTCATGGAAAGGCGCTTATTGTAAACACAATCCTTGGTGATGAATTACAGATTGCAAGAGGGTATAATAACATAGGTAATGTGATCATTAAAATTGTAGAGAACAAAATAAATGGGAAGTACACATCATCATGGAAACAAACAGCTGAATCGCGTGCGAAAATAAAAGCAGATACTTTAAGTAGAGCATTTGACAGAGCGCTTCTGTATTATAAAAAATCAAGTGAAATAATGCGACGTCTATCCAATAAAGAAGGGATAGCAAGCATATTAAATAATATTGGTCGAGTTTATTTTTTGTAATTTAAATATGAAGAAGCAAAAAAGAACTTTGAAGAGGCTTTGATTTTAAGCAAGGAACTAAATAATAAATACGAAATTGCTATTAATTTATTCCAGATAGCCTTAATACATAAGGAAAATAGTAGCTATGCCGAAGCACGGATTTATTTTTTTCAAGCACTTGACACAGCACGTAAAATTGGGATGAATGATTTTAGAAAGCAAGCCTACGAGAATTTATCTGAAATATATGAAAAAGAAGGAGATTATCGTAATTCATTAGTTTTCATGAAACGATTTATCGGTATTCGTGACTCTATATTTAATGAAGAGACTAATAAAATGGTAAATGAGTTGCAAACAAAATATGAAAGCGAAAAGAAAGATTTGGCATTAAGGCAGGCTTCAGAAAAGGATGAGCTAAGTACTAAAGTTATTAGGCAGCAGCGCTTGATGATGTATGCTGTAGTATTAGTGCTGTTAATTATTGCGGGCTTTTTGGCGTTTGTATTTCGTCAGAATAGCCAGATTAAAAAGGCCAATATTTTGTTGGCTGAACAGAATGATCTTATCTCAAAACAGCATAAAGAAATTACAGATAGTATTCATTATGCACAGCGAATACAACGTGCTATTTTGCCCCCTGTGGAACTTATTGAAGCGTTAATTCCTGAGCGCTTTATTTTATTTAGACCGCGCGATATCGTTAGCGGTGACTATTATTGGTTACATAGTCATGGTAGTAAAGTAATTGTTGCGGCGGCTGACTGTACTGGACATGGTGTGCCTGGTGCATTTATGAGTATGTTGGGTGTAACATTCTTGAGTGAGATCGTTGGGAAGAACGAGGATATTCACGCTAATGAGATTCTTAATATAATGCGCGAAAATATTATTCGCTCATTACATCAAAAAGGAAAGATTGGCGAAAGTCAAGATGGAATGGATATGGCAATATATATTATTGATATGGAAACTCGCCAAATGCAATATGCTGGTGCCAATAACTCATTGGTTATGATTCGTAATAATGAGGTAATTCAATATAAAGCGGATAAGATGCCCGTAGGTATTCATATTAAAAAGAGTGAGATGTTTACCAATAACATCATTGATCTCTTAGAAGGCGATTGCATATATACCTTTAGCGATGGTTATCAAGATCAGTTTGGTGGACCCGACGGACGAAAACTGATGATAAAAAATATGAAAGAATTCCTACTCAAAATACATCAAAACCCGATGGCGGAACAGCGTCAATTGCTTGATAACAACCTTAACGATTGGATTGGCGAAGAGCACGAGCAGATTGATGACGTACTCGTAATTGGAGTGAAGGTGAAGTTTGCATAATTCGTCTTAAAAAAATACAGTGTTGAGCTAAACTTCAATGTTCAGTTAACATAGCCGCAAGGGTTGAACAATATAAGAACGCACAGAATTTCTTGAGCTGAATGGGACTTATTGTTTAGGTGCTTTAGTTCCATTATAAAAAAGTAATCCAGCAAGTATGGCAAATAAGCCTGTGCTATACGGAGCATGTTTACTATTAGATTTATAGCCCATTTTATTATGAGTATTTGCCTTTTTGTTAGGCATAACAGTAAAAATAGCCGCCAAAGAACTTACAATACCAAGCGATAAAATTTTTTTTTGTTCATTACTTTATTTTTTTCCTGCAACCATTGCTTTTATTTGAATACGGATAACGGTGTTTTTAGGATCGTTGGTTACTATCGTAATGAATTTGTTTTGTTCACCTTCCGCATAGGCATGAAATTGAGCGGTCATACTTGTTGATTTACCAGCAGGTATTAAAGTGCTTTCAGGTCTTACCACGGTGCATCCGCATGAAGGTTTAATTTTGTGAATTATCAGATCGCTTTTGCCTAAGTTTTTAAGGGTGAAAACATGTTCTACTTTCACATCAGGTGCTAGATTGCCAAAGTCAAATACGGTTGTGTCGAATTTGATATACGGTGCATTTTTAAGCATTTCAGGCGTCCATTTTGAGAAGTCCTCAACAATATTAGCACTTATGGTCAATTTTTTCTCATCATCGGTTTTGTCGTTTACAACAATGCCAACACGATCAATCATAAACTCCCAATCATCTACTTTGGTGCCATTATAGGTTCCTTCAATAATGCCTTCTTGCATTGGCTGTAGCATCTCTGGTACGCATTTCAAACTTATATATTGAGGAACATTTGTGAATGTAACTTTTAAGGGAATGTCTTTAATATTTACGATTTCTAAAGTCTTAGTTTTTGCTTCATCTTTATAAACTGTTCCAAAACCAAAGTGATTTGATTTGAGACGTACTTCACCCATATCGCGTGGATAGGTTTCATTTATTGTTTGTTGTTTTGGCGTTACTTCACCGTAAATGCGTAAGGTTTTTACATTGTTTTCAATGGAGTTCGTTGTTACTGTTACGGTCTTATTAAAAGTACCGGGTCTTCCAGAAGGATCGTAGGTAGCACTTACAAAGCCCTTCTCACCAGGCAATACAGGTTTTCGTGTCCAATCCGGTGCGGTACAGCCGCAACTTGCTTTTACTTCTTGTATGGTAAGAGGTTGACTGCCTGTATTTATAAAATCAAAACGTACGGTTACTTTTCCGTTTAATTCTTGAATTTTACCGTAGTCATGCGATTCCTTATCGAATGAAATAAACGGGCCATTTACTTGTGCCATTAAAGTTGTACCAAGGAAAATAATTGACAGAAGTGAGAGTGTTTTTTTCATAGCTGGTGAATTCGTTTGTGTTTCTGTTGAGTGTTTATTCTAATAGTAGGTTTTATTTTATGTGTTTATTAAGTACTCGACTTTGTGTGGTTGCGAAAAACAACAATATATTATTTTATCACATCCGCTAGAGTTTGTTTTTTTAATATTCCTTACTAAAGTTCAGGCTTATATTCCCCTGAGCTCTATTTCGTAAGAAAATATCAAGCAGTTTATTTCATTCCTTCAGGTTTGGCTAGTCCTTCACTTGTTACTTCGCCCGTAATTGTTAGTGTCTTTAATGTTTCTTCTTTTGAGTTTGAAGTAACATTAATACTTTTCTCAAATTTTCCAGGGCGACCTGCTGGATCGTAGATTGCAGTTATAAATCCAGTTTTGCCTGGAAGGATAGGTTCTTTAGTCCATTCAGGTGTTGTACACCCACAAGAGGCGCTAACATTCTGAACGATTAATGGCGCGTTACCCGTGTTTGAAAATTCAAATTTATAGGTCACTTTACCCTTTGCTTCAATTATAGTGCCAAAATCATGGCTGTTTAATTTAAAGGTGATTTGTTGTGCCTGAATTGAAATTGCTGACATTACAAGAAATCCGCTGATTAAAATGATCTTTTTCATGATGTAACTAATTTAATTAATTAATAATGGTCATTCGCTCTATTCGAAGGGGTTCGCATGTGAATTTTTATCCTTGTTTGTGTTTAACGAATATGCTCGTTTTATGATTTTGTTTTTTATTTAGTATGTTTTTTTATTTTATTAATCCTGATATGACTTTAAATTGTTCGGTTCCAGAAACCCTACATAGTTCTAATAATATGGATTCGTAGGTTGTGAGTATGGCTCCTTCGTATTGTAATCGTGTTAATGCTATTTCTTTATCACATTCTTTTCTGCTAGTAATACAGTCAGTTACTACTATAACTTGATAGCCGGCTTCTGTTAAATCCATTGCAGTTTGCAATACACAAACATGAGATTCAATCCCAAAAACAAGAACATTTTCTCTATCGTATTTTTCTAATTCCTCAAGAAATTTTGGCTCATCGCAGCAGCTAAAAGCCATCTTATCAATAGCACTTTCATTGGTGAGTGCTTTCAAACTAGCAATAGTATCGCCCAAGCGTTTGGTATATTGCTGTGTTATAATTAATGGAATGCTGAGTGCTTTTAAACCTTGAATAAGAATAGCACAATTTTTCTCAAGCATTTCTTTTTCATGCATAACAGGAAGTAATTTTTCCTGAATATCAATAAGCACAGCGCTTGTATTTTCAGCTAAGATTCTCATTATTTTAAATTCTTTTTTGTTTTATCTTTCAGAGCCTTTTTGCGGCTTAGTTCACCCAAATAACCACCATGATGCCTTTTGGCATAATCCTTTGCTGAGAAACCAATTTTTTTCATCAAAAGAACTACTAATATATCGCCAATTACGGTCATGGTTGTTGTTGATGTTGTTGGTGTTAGGCCAAGCGGACAAATCTCTTTTGGTTGCCCTGTGTTTAAACATACATCGGCTTCTTGAGCTAATTCACTTTTATCATTACCTGTAATAACAATCAAGGGTAATAGTTTATTGTGCATGCGGCGAGTTAGTTCAATTAGTTCAAGTATTTCGCGTGTTTTGCCTGAGTTTGAAATTAAAATTAATACATCGTCTTTTCCAATAATTCCCATATCACCATGTTGCGCATCACTTGGGTGTAAGAAAACGGCTGGTGTGCCACTTGATGAAAAGGTAGTGGCAATATTTAAAGCAATCTGCCCTGCTTTGCCCATACCACTTACAATAAGTTTTGATTTTTTCTTGTGAACATTATCATAGATCAGCTTTATCGCTTTGTTATATTGATCATTAATGGGTATGTTGCGAATAGCTTGTGCTTCAGCTTCTAGTAAATCGGTGATCTCTTTCTTGCTCATCTTATTGCTTTTGGGTATGACGATTTGCCTTTAAAAAAGTTACTTTTACAAGCTAAATGTAAAAGTAATTTGGCTTGTAAATTTAATATTTTTTTTGCAAGATGAATTATTTGTATTGAGGATATTTAAATTATTAAAAATCAGATACTAATGAAAAGAGTGGTTTTGTCAGGAATTCGTGAAATGCGTGTATCGCTTTCAGCTGTGCCAGCACTAAAAAAAGATAACGATGTGTTAATTCGAATTAAATCTATTGGTGTGTGCGGCTCTGATATTCATTATTTTACACAAGGTAAAATTGGGGTGCAGGTGGTACAGTTTCCATTTGCTCTTGGGCATGAATGTGCTGGTATTATTGAGCAAGTTGGGCATGGTGTAAAGCATCTTAAAATAGGCGATCGGGTTGCTATTGACCCCGCAATGCCCTGCTTTGAATGTGATCAGTGTTCGGCGGGGCGTCATCATACCTGCCGTAATCTTTCGTTTTTGGGATGCCCTGGACAAGCTGAGGGCTGTTTAGCTGAGTATTTAGTTATGCCCGAAACAAGTTGTTATAAAGTGCCTGATACCATGAGTATGGAAGAGGCTGCGCTCGTAGAACCTTTATCTATTGGACTGTATTCTGCAAAATTGGGGGGCGTTCTGAAAGGTAAACATGTGGTAATTATGGGATTTGGACCTATTGGATATAGCGTTTATGTATGTGCTCGATTTTTAGGTGCAGAGAAGATTTATGTTACAGATAAACTAGATTATAGATTGAAAGTTGCAAAAGCAAAGGGTGCTGATTGGACTGGGAATCCTAATTCACAAGATATTGTTAATGAAATATTAATGCACGAACCTCAGCAAGCCGATATTGTTTTTGAATGCTGCGGACAACAAGAGGCCATTGATCAAGCGGTTGAAATTTTAAAGCCAGGCGGTAAGATCGTATTGACAGGTATTCCCGATGTTTCACGCATCTGTATTGATATTGATAAAATGCGTCGAAAAGAATTAGTGCTGCAAAATGTTCGTCGCCAAGTTGACTGCGTTGAGCCTGCCATTGAGTTAATTCATAAAAAACATGTGGATGTTTCTGATATGATTACCCATCGATATAAGTTTGAGAATACCAATAAAGCATTTGAGCTAGTAGCAGGGTATAAGGATGGCGTAATGAAGGCTATGATTGGATTTTAAACGGGATGTGATTAGAAGTTATACACAAGATTATGACTAAGACATCAATCATATTATTTTTAGGAATAGTTCTACTTTCATTTACGATTCAGACAGACTTTTTAACGGAACAAAAAAAGTTTGAACGAGTTAGGACAGCCATTAAAGACAAGCAAGACTTTGTAGAGAAGAAACTAAAAGAAAATCAAATTTCTCTTGAAAATCTTAATTTGCTTTTAATAGCCTATAAAGACAATGATATGCTTGATGTTTACGCTAAGACGAAGCAAGAAACAACGTATAAGGAAATCCATTCGTATCAAATTTGTTCACGTTCAGGAAAACTTGGTCCAAAAAGAAAACAAGGTGACGGACAGGTTCCTGAAGGGTTTTATCACATAGAAAGGTTTAACCCAACAAGTAACTTTTATTTATCGCTTGGGCTTAACTATCCTAACTTATCAGACAAAAGAAAAAGTAATGAAATCAATTTAGGGGGAGACATTTTTATACATGGTTCATGCGTTACTATTGGTTGTTTACCAATGACTGACAACTTTATAAAAGAAATTTACTTATTAGCAGTTTATGCAAAAAAATAATGGACAAAGCAAAATACCCGTTTATGTTTTTCCATTCAAAATGACAGACCAAAATTTCTCGACATATAAGAATAAGTATAAAAACAATAAAGGACTAATTTTGTTTTGGGAGAAATTAAAAACAGGACATGATAAATTCATTAAGGTTTTAAAAGAATTAAACATAAAAGTGGCTGAGAATGGCGACTACACCTATTAAAACAAATAGAAAGTCAATTTCACTGGTCATTAATCACTAGGCCCTATTTCACTTTTCACCACCATAACACATTCTTTGCAATTAAATTCTATTCGCAATTTATTTTTACCATCGTTTAAGTACCAGGGGTTTGGGTGTTTAGATGCCGATGCCTTTTGGTGTATGGGACATTTGTCAATTTCAAAACGAATGCAATATTTGGTTTTCATTAATTCAATGCCCTCAAAATCTTTCGTTATTTCAGGAGCTTTATCAATTACAATTGATTGATGTTTTGTGAAAAATGCTTCTGCATTCTTGTTGCTAATATTGCCTCTATAATCTATTTCTTTGTAAGGGTAAATGGATGCGTCATTAATGGGTAAAGCTGATTTTCGTTTGAATGCTTCTGTTCTTTTTTCTTTTAAAAGTTGAAGTGCCTCGCGTCGCATTTTGTTTAATGTAGCTTTAGGTATAAAAAATGCTTGTGAGCATTTAATACTAATGGCGTCAATTATAAAAATGCTATCGCCGCTTTTGGCTAGTTGCTCGTTAATGTTTTTTGATGCGAGTTCGGCATTCCGAGCATCTTGTTTTTCACAGGTCTCTTCGTATATAATTGTATTGCTGTCTTCGTCGGTGGCTTCTATTTTAAAACCACTAATGGTATCACTAAATTTTAATTTAGAATAAATTTTTCGTGTACATTCGTCTTGTTGTAATAGTTTACTGAACTGATGATCTTCATTTCGGTATAGTTTCATACCTTTCACCAGAACGGGCATGCGCAATGGAATGATTTTATCGCCCTCTATTTTATTTACCCTAAAACCTTGCAATTCATTCATGGTATCAAAGAAGCAAAGGCCATCGCCGTTTGCCATTATTTCTTTGCTATCAATGGTGAAAAAATCGTGCGATACTTGCTTTACCGTGCCAATGTATTGCCCGGTAGCTTTAGGGCTTAGCAGTGTTGCCATTGATTTTCGCTCACCAGTGACAAAATAATCGGTAAATCTGCGGTTAAAACTTCGAGCAGGATCGGGAGTAAAATTAAGAATACTTTTACCTGATGAGGCACGTTTGATATTTTCCCTTTTTTCAATGATTTTATCGAGTTGTAAGCGATACCATGCGGTTATGTTTTTTACATAATCAATATCTTTAAGACGGCCCTCAATTTTAAATGATGTTATTCCTGCATCTAATAAATCTTCTAAATTAGCAGTAAGATTCAGATCGTTAATGGAAAGAAAATGTTTTGATCGCTCAATAATTGTTCCGTTTGCATCGCTTAAATCGTATGGCAGGCGACATGATTGAGCACAGATGCCTCTGTTGGCGCTACGGCCTTTTGTGGCTTCGCTCAGGTAGCATTGTCCGCTATAACAAACACATAATGCGCCATGAATAAAGCTTTCTAGTTCAATAGAGCTATTTTTTTTGATGTTTTTTATTTCATCAAGATTTAGTTCGCGTGCAAGAATAACTCTGCTAAATCCGGTTTCTTCAAAGAATTTGATTTTTGATGCTTCTGTATTATTCGTTTGTGTACTAGCAATGAGAGGAAGCGGAGGGAGTTTGGTTTCAAGTAATCCCATGTCTTGAATTATCAAAGCATCAACACCTGCATTATACGCATCCCAAGCAATGCTATTCGCTTCATCGAGTTCAGTATCATTTAAAATAGTGTTGAGAGCAAGATACACTTTTACGTTGAACTGATGTGCATATTCACAAAGAGCATCAATATCCTCCATTTCATTTCCAGCTGCACGGCGTGCTCCAAAATTGTTTGCGCCAATATATAATGCATCAGCACCACAATTTATTGCTGCCTTTCCACATTCTAGGTTTTTAGCTGGACTAAGGAGTTCAATACTATTTTTGGAAATGGACATCTTGTTTTTTATCTCTCTTATTATTGAATAATTAATTTTAAAAATGCTTTTAAATAATTGCAACTACATTCTTTACACCTTGGTTTTTCAGGATTGTTAATTGTAAAATATACAGGATGTTTTTTTATGTAATTATTTAAGGTTAATTTAAAAATATAAATCTCTTTGTCCTAATTTAATTTTCTCAATACGATCACGAACTTGTGTTACTAGTTTCTCTTCATTTATTTCAGAGAGTTTGCGTTCAATAAGATCCCAGCCTTTAATGGCTGTTTCGGGTTTTGCATAATCCATTAAATACTCACTTAAAGTAAGAATGGCATTTGGGGTGCAAAATCGTTTTATAAAACCGGGTACGGAGAACTCCATAAAATGCTCTCCAGTGCGCCCAGCTCGGTAGCATGAGGTACAGAATGATGGCAGATAATCGTTATTTACCAGCTCTTCAACCACATCATTGAGTGAGCGATTATCGTTTATCATAAATTGCTCGCGAGTGAGATCTTGGCGCTCTTTCTCTAATTCAGAGTAGGCACCCATCTCAATTTTTGTGCCGCCATCAATTTGCGAAACCCCATATTTTAGAACTTCAGCGCGCAGTGTAGCGTTTTCGCGTGCGGTAAGAATCATGCCTGTATATGGCACAGCCAATCGTAATATGGCAACTAATTTGGCAAAATCTACATCACTTACAGCATAACGTTTATCGTAATTCATGTTGCTATAATCTTTAAGTCGCGGAAATGATATGGTATGAGGCCCAACATTATAGCATGCTTCCAAATGATTGGTATGTCTAACCAAACCGAGTACTTCATATCGCCAGTCGTATAATCCGAATAAGGCTCCAATACCTACATCATCTAAACCAGCCTCCTGAGCTCGGTCGAGCGAAGTGAGGCGATATTCAAAATCTTTTTTCTTACCCCCTAAATGATACCAACTATATGCTTCTGGATTATATGTCTCTTGAAATACCTGATACGTTCCAATACCCGATTCTTTAACCGTTTTGAATCCTTCCACTTCAAGCGGTGCGGCATTGATGTTGACACGACGTATTTCTCCATTACCTTTCTTAACGCCGTAAACTAAGCGCACCGATTCAGCAATATATTCCGGCGTATAATCAGGATGTTCGCCGTAAACAAGTATGAGGCGCTTCTGACCGTTGTCTTCAAGCGCTTCTACTTCGCTAATGATTTGTTTTGAATCGAGCGTACAACGTTGTGCATCTTTGTTGGTGACTCTAAACCCACAATATGTGCAGTTATTAATACATTTGTTACCAATATATAAAGGAGCAAAAAGAACAATGCGATCGCCGTATACGCGTTTTTTTAATTCGCTGGCACCTTGCTTTATTTCTTCAACCAATTCAGGATCGGTAGCGTTCAAAAGTACAGCGGTTTCTTCAAGTGTCAATCGGTTTTTATCGAGTGATTTTTGAATTACTTCTCGTACTCGTGCTTTATCGGCAAAAGTTGTATTAATGATATCCCACAGTTCTTGCGGGTCAATAAATGGTTTCATTCGCTCATCGCGAATGGAATAATTTTGTGGATTGAATTTCATTTTGTCTCCCTTCTATTTTTCCTTACTCAGCACTAATGATTTTACTCTGATACCACTTAGCTTGCCAATTTGCCCGGTCAGAGATCCAATTTCGTCGGTGTTGCCTTCTAATAGAAGTGAGATGATACTGAAGTGTTCGTCTTTGCGAGGAACGCCTAAACGACCAATAATCATTTCGCCATGTCGGGAAATAATATTATTAAGGAGGTTGACAGATTCTTTATCCTCAATTAAAATTAGTACAGTACCTATTCTCTTTTCCATCAGAGATGCCTCCGGATCAGATTGTTAATTGTTTGTTTACCTTGAAAAAGACCTTCCGTTTCTCAGTTTATGGCTGTAAAGGTAATGAAATACTTAATTGTTGTTATTGTTTTCACAGTTAATTTAAAAACTTTTTCACCACAAAGGATGTGAAGGTCGGCACAGCTTCAAATGAGCAAGACAAAGAAGGGTTATATTTAATACCGTTTGCAAATAAGTAATAAGCCAAATTTCGTTTCGCTCAATTGCCCTAAAAATATTTAACAACGGTATTTACTAATCTAAATTTATAATTAGTCTTTGGTCTTAATTATAACCAAAAAATCGCAAATAAAAACGAGATTAGCAACTTTATTATTTTTGTAATTCCGGAAATCGTTTTTTGGCTATATTTTGGTTAAAACGCAGTTTCATAATGACTTATAATGAAATCACCCCCTTTCCCCCATGAGAGATTAAAGTCATTTCCAATAAATCTTACGGTTAAATTTTCAAGATTTGATAATCCAGTGAAGAA
>JBBRXJ010000092.1:0-12861 GCA_038248505.1 Bacteroidales bacterium | reverse complement strand
GTGGCTAAAGCCCTTAGTGACCTACTCTTGCACCAGTGTTTTCAGCGCATTTCGATAAACTCAATGTTGCTCATCAACCACCTACAATTTTCTTCAACAAAAATCATATTGTAAACAGAACTAGAAATCAATGTTTTGCTTTCCACCCTTTAACTGAATTTCTGTTCCATTCCACTGAAATACTCCAACCGTATTTGCGGGTAATTCAATGCTCGCTTTTATATGCTTTGCATCAAGTTTTTGTGCATTAATAGAAATAGTGCCTAGGTAATGTGGAATAGTCGCATTAATTATTTTCAAATCACCAAATTGAGGGGCTATCAATATTTTCCTAAAACCTGGAGCTAAGGATTCAATACCCGCAACATTTTTAAAAAAATGATAATTTGGACTAGAACCCCATCCATGACATTCAGAACGGCTATTCGCTCCTGTTTCAGGCCAAGTTGAGACCCCTACAGAAATCATTTCCTTCCATATTTCTAAATTATTAAGATACTCCTCTCCCATTCCACATTTTCCCAACGCTTCATTTACATAGAAACTCCAATACAAAGTGGCCTTAGTCATCGCATTATTTGTTAGCACTAATTGCATAAGCTTTTTTGCTTCATCACCAGAGGTAACACCCGTTAGTATTGCCATGCAATTTGTATGCTGAGAGAGTGCTTGTCCATTAGGTATATCCGTAAAACACAATTTTTCATTACTCCAATATTTAACACGAATTGACTCTGATAATTTATGAATTTGTAACGAATACTTTTGAGCTATAGAAGTATCACCTAGCTCTCTTTCAAGAACTTCAGCCCACTGCAATGCTTGCAAAACGTTTAAATCAACTAAAGCTGAATAGCCATTTTCATCAAAAGGAGCTTCGCCGTCTTTAAAAGTCCAATCGATGAAATTATGATAGGCTGGCTTTTTTATAGTACCGTCCTGTCTTTGCAAACTCAAAAAGTACTGAATGATGCTCCTGCTTACCTGAAGCTTTGATTGAATAAAATCATTATCATTATAATACATCATATAATCATATAACATCCCAATCCAATAGATAGAAAAATTCGGAATATAATACAAAGAATTAGTTGGATAGCGTGCACTTAAAAAACCTTCATCATTAATTGACCATGCAAACTGTTCTATCCCATTTTTTGCAAGTGCAGGGTCTCCAAAATTAAAATAGCTAACCAACATTTCAACGCGTGCGTCTCCTTCAAATTGGCTCTCCTCGTAGTACGGACAATCAATATAGGTTTCATGCGAACAAAGCTGAGTGGTTCGAATACCAATATCAAATATTTTTTGAATCAATGAGGTATCAATATTTTTATTACTTGATATAACATTGAATGCTGATTTTAGTACAAATGGATATGCCGAGTAAAGACTACTTATATCATGAATAATTAATGGCATATCTTTTGTTTCAATCTCAATCACAACATATCTATACGATCTCCACCATAAAGGCTTATACGTTCGTTGGACACCTCCATCAAAAAATATTTTATCAAAATATCCAATAAATATTTTGCCTTCAACTTCATCCCTATTTCCTTTATTATTTGGTTTATCAATATAAGGAGCCTCGCAGTAAATCATTTTTATTACTGCATCTTTCCCTTTGCTGGCTATTAAAACAGGATAGGCTGTAGTTTCAATAGAATTATCGAGAATAAAGCGGGCTTTTGTTTTTGGCGAGATTAAAATATCTGTTTTCTCAGATGGGAAATTACTTGGTATTGAAACCCCTTCAGCCAAACGAACGCTAGTAAACCTCTGTGGTTTTAATTCTTCCAGTTTTAATGAGCGTGGAGTTAGTTTCCAACGGCTAGCCCAAATGCAAGTGCGCGCATAAGCATTTTCAATTTCTTTAGCGGTTTGCCAATAAGAATCATCGAAATCATTTTTTTCAAAATTCCAAATATACTTTCGACCATCAAAAATTTCGCGTGAGCCTCCACCATAATATCCATTAATTTGCGTTTTATCAACCATGCTCGGAGTGTAAGCGCTATCATATATAGCCTTCCATGAATTATTGGTATTGAGAAAACGAAACTTCTTATCATCAGCAGCAAGAAGAAAGCCTGTTTGTATGCTTAATCTGGCATCGGGGGGATGACTGCCGTAATTAAGAACAATGGCCGCGATAACATTTTTACCCTTATGAAGATATTTGGTAATATTAGTGGTCTCATAATACCAATGGCGTAAATCACCTGTAAGTGGTCCCCATGTGACAAGCTCTCCGTTTACAAAAAGCTGGTATCGGTTATCACCTGAAGTATGTACTATTAATTCATTAGGAATACTATCAAGCTGAATGGTTTTTCGGAAATGACATACGCTATACTCCTTTGATGGAGCCAATTCGGGGAGTATCCATTTAGCAGGCCATACTTGAGATAAGTTCTCGCGTTGAGAAAAAACAGAGATAGAAAAAAGAAATAAGAGAAAAGAAAAAAGAAAAGATTTTCGCATTGTTTGATATTAGCTGATTAGTAATAAAACACAAGTAAAAATATAAAAAACTAGAAGAAAACGTTATTATACCAGATTTAAATAATAATCCATTTTTTTTCATTGGCTGAACGTTCAACAGCATCAAGCACTTTTTGACAATACAAACCATCGTTAAAATCAGGACTAAAAGACTTATTCTCAGCAATTGCTTTTATAAATTCAGCTACTTCAATAACAAAGGTATCGGCGTAGCCTACACCGTGTCCTTGTGGCCAATAACCGCCACTGTATGGGTGTGTATCGTGTGTAACATTAATTTTTCTGAACCCAGCTTCAACAGGAGTATGACGATTATCGTAATATTGCAAATAATTTTGATCTTCAAAATTCCATACAACAGAACCGAGTTCACCGTTAACTTCAATACAATTGTAGTTTTTACGACCTGTTGCAAATCGTGTTGATTCAAAGTTACCCACTGCACCATTAGAAAAGTTCACTAAAAATTGTGCGGTGTCTTCAACTGTTACTTGCTGTTTATGATCAGTTCCTGCAACATTGCGTTGCGGAATAATTGTTTTCATATTGCCACTTACTTCAGCAAATTCAAGCCCCGTAATAAAACGACAAGCATCAACCGAATGAGCACTTAAATCACCCAGTGGGCCTGATCCTGAAAGCTTTTTATCTAGACGCCAAACCATTGGGAATTTGGGATCAACAATCCAATCTTGTGCATAGCGTGCATGCACGTGAAATATTTTACCTATGCGTCCTTCTTGAACAAATTGCTTTGCAAGTGCCATAGAAGGTGTAAAGCGATAAGAAAATCCACAGCAATGACGCATACCAGATTTAACAGCCATAGCTTGCATCTCAGCAGCCTCATCTAGGGTATTGGCTAAAGGTTTTTCACATAGCACATGTTTGCCATTGCGAAGCGCTTCAATAACCATTTCTTTATGAAGATAACCTGGTGTTGCCACGCTGATAAGGTCAATATCACTTCGCTCTACTAATTTTCTCCAGTCGGTTTCAATACTTTCCCATCCATATTTTGATGCAAATGTCTGTAAGCTATTGTCTTTATTTGTTGCGCAAATGGCCGACATACGAATAGATACAGGCAAATCAAACCATGTTGCAGCGGTACGAAATGCATTTGAATGAGCTATGCCCATAAACTTTGAGCCAATAAGGCCTACACGGATTTCCTTTTTCATTTATTAATTAGTCAAATTTAATGATGCAAAATTTAAATTGTACGCTCCTTTCATGGACGCTTGTTCTACGCATCAATAACCATGATTTTCACCTATGGTTATTGAGATTTTGCCACCTCGTGGCATTATTAAATCACAATTATTTACAATTGCCACAAAATTACTAAAGTAAAAATAACAATTTGTCTCAAAATTATTTTTTACACATTTCAATAAATGTTTTTGCCGCTTGTTCAATTTCAATATCTGTAGAGTTAATATTGATGCCCCATCCTGAACCAAGCCCAGCATCAACAACACCAACGCTTATGTTTAAAGCACGACTAAGAATATCGTCTGTTTTAGGATACGATCCTTTGGTATGCGGCTGACCCACGTCTTTAAGATGACGGAGAACATGCTCCATATTATAATACACATGCCATCCGCTATGACTAATTGTTTTAGAACCGAGTGCTGACGATACTTTATCGGCTTGCTCTTTAGTGTCAAATAAAATAGCACATAAAGTGCCACATTCACCCTCAGCATCATTTAATTTTCTGAAACTAGCTCCATTTAAATTTGCAATAAAACTTTTAAATTTATTTTTTTTCTCCCGTAAGGTAGATGTAATCTTATCAATCTTTTTTAATTGAGCAAGAGCTACTGCACCCGTTAACTCATTGATTCGAAAATTCAATCCCAAAACGCTACGAGCACCAACTTCAAGACCTGCACGTAATGGTTTATGACCTTGATCATGCATTCCAAAAGCATCCTCAAACATTTGCTTGTTATTGGTTACAATTAAACCACCATCACCCGCTGTAATTGTTTTATAAACATTTAAAGAATAGGCCGCCATTACACCAAATGTACCAAGTTTCTTCCCTTTATACATAGCACCAGCAGCTTGGCAACAATCTTCTATAACTAAGAGATTGTGTTTCTTTGCAACTGCCATAATCTTATCCATATCGCAAGGGTTACCAAGCATATGAACTGGCATTATGGCTTTTGTCTTAGAAGTAATTCGCTTTTCTATATCATTCGGATCAAGCGTAAGACTCTCATCAATTTCAGCCAATACAGGCACTAATCCAGCAAAAATACAGGCGGTATAACTTGCTACAAAAGTATATGCAGGCACAATAATTTCATCGCCGGGTTTTAATCCCATACAAATAAGTGAAATCATTATAGCACTGGTTCCCGAACTTGTTGAAACAGCATACTCAGTTCCAATGTATTTTGCAAACTCTTGTTCAAGGTCGTAAACCTTATGTTTAAATTTGGGATCATTAAGATCTCCATAACGAGAGAGATGACCTGATTGCATTACTTCCATAACGGCATCCATTTCTTCTTTTCCTATCCAATACGATCCTGGTCCTGGCATAAATTTATTTTTAAAGTTTATTTATTGAGAGTTTATATATGCTTTATCTTTTATTTTAATTAGTATCAAAATCAAATAATACGGGTCGATTTTTAAAGCCTTTTGTTTTTATAGCGGTTATAATAAATCCAACAAGTAGCCATACTAAACCCGCAATTTTTGAGATAAAAGGAAGTCCTAGCCATATTAATAGACAAAACAAAAAGCCCAGTACTGGTAATATTAAATCCAAAAATACATTTCGTTTATGATCTTGCGGTGATTTAAAATAATAACTCCAAATAACAGACAGATTAACTCCCATGAAGCCTAAGAATGCACCAAAGTTGAGGAGGTCACAGGCACGTTCAAGTGGCATAAATAATGATCCCACAAAAGCGATAGCTCCAACGATTAAAATATTATACGTTGGATTCTTGCTTTTAACACTCAAAAAACCAAAAACGTTTTGTGGTAATACATTATCTCGCCCCATTCCGTACAATAAACGCGCAGCTCCTACCTGACCAGACAATCCGCTACCAAACTGGCTAATACTCATTACAACTGAAAAAACACCAAAAAGTAATCCACCACCAACCAATTTCATAATGTCAAGATAGGCGGTATCGGGATTAGAAAAGGTAGTCCAATTAGGCCATACCATCTGAAAAAAATACAATTCAATACAGCTAATAAAACCAGTAAATAAACAAACTAAAACAGTTGCAAGCATAATATTCTTTTTCGGATTATGAGTATCCTCCGCCAGCGTTGTTATTCCATCAAACCCAATATAGGTTAAGGCCGCAAGTGATGTGCCTGTAAGTATATACCGAATACTAAATGTATTTGCATCATAAAATGGCATTATTGAAAAAACACCACTCCATCCACTTTTAAAATAAAGAAAACGAATAGCCATGACAATAAACATAATTAATGCCATACCCGTTATAATTAACAACGCTATATTAGCTCTATTGGTCGATTTCATTCCTCCTAAATTCAAAATGGTCATTGCAACAATTACAATCAGAGTCAGAACTGAAAAAGGAAGCCCCGGAAGAAGTTGCTGTAAAACAAGTGCTGGAATAATTATGCTAATTAAAGGGATAATCAAATAATCCAGAATCATTGCCCAGCCAACCATAAACCCTACATGAGGATTAATGCTCCGGGCTACATAGGTATAGGCTGAGCCTGCCATAGGGTATAAATAGGACATGCGACCATAACTAATGGCAGTAAAAATCATGGCCACCATAGCAAATAAAATGGTGGGGAGCGCATTGCCATGTGAACGAAGTTGTATGAGTCCATAAATTGGAACGGGAGCAATCAGTTGCACTAGTATGATACCATATATAATCAAATCCCAAAGACCGAGAACACGTTTCAGCTGAACTTCACTAGGCTTATATGTTTGATTGGTCATTTTTAGATTGTAATGGGTGTAAATATTTTTCTCAATGCCATAAAGTAATATGTCAAAAATACAACAATAAAATTATAGAGATATGTCATTTTTAATATATTGAATGTAATTTTGCGCAACAAACTTTTTAGCGTTTTACAAGAAAGAGTAAAAATTAATTGAGCGATGTAAAATTATTTTGAATTTCTAAATTGAATTGGAGTCACTCCTTTCATATCCTTGAAAAAACGGCTTGCGTTTTCTGAACTACTAAAATCCATTCTTATTGATATTTCAGAAACGGATAATGTAGTGTTTAACAAGAGATACATCATTTGATTAATGCGTACTCGTTTAATTTCATCAAGTATTGAGTATTTAAGATATAGCTGGAATTTTTTCTCTAAAGTACGTCTTGATGACGCATTTACATTAACTATTTCATTAATATAAATATTTTTACTCGAAGCAAATTCGTTTATAAAACGCATAGCTGCAACTACATCCGAATCTGTTAATGCTACAATATTTGTTGATTGCCGCTCAACAACAAATAATGGTTTACCAATAATATTTGATGGCTTACTATTTCTTAAAATTATTTGCTCAAGTAGTTCAGCCGATTTATAACCAACCTCCTCTGAATTTAATTCAATACTAGAAATGGGAGGCGTTGACATTTCGCAGATTAGTTTATCATTGTCAACACTTAAGATGGCAAGCTCATCAGGAATTTTTAAATTCACTAATTTTGCAGCTTCAACTATTTCAATACAAATATCGTCATTACTAGTCATTAAGGCTAATGGCTTTGGTAAATCAGTAAGCCATTTCGCAATATTATTTAAAGTGCTTGTCCATGAAACTTTAGTATTGCTTTTAGGATACCAAAAACTAGATACATTAAACCCATTTCGTTTCAACTGTACTTTAAAAGATTTAGCTCTGGCCTCTGACCAAAATACACCTTCGTATCCACAAAATGCAAAATTCTTAAATCCTTTATTTACAAAATACGCTGCCCCCATTGTGCCTACGGCATCATCATTTACAAGAATATTTGAACTGCCATTGTAAATTTTTGAGAAAGGGGATATTACAAGAGGTATTTTAGAATTAAGCACATCTTTTGTTAGATGGTTTTCAGTAGCAATGATACCATCGGGTTTAATTTTATTGATGTGCGTAGCGTAATATTCTTCGCCTTTAATCTTTCTGTATTCTGGCGATTCGCGAAAAATAATCCAAGAATCCTTCGTTCTAACATAGCGTGCAATACCTGTTAACAAATCACGATCATAACCCGTATTACTATCAAGCAATAATAATATGCGTAGCTTTTTCATGAATATAAGATGAATTTCATGAGGGATAAGAAATCAAAAAATATTCAGTTAATTACAATTTAACTTTTACGTAAACTAATTTAATATTTCCTTTGCCCGTATCGCGCTCATCAACCTGAAAGCGATCAATGCTTTTAATGAGCTGAAATAATTTATTAAAACCATAATTCCGAGGGTCAAAATCTGGTTTTTTCTTTAATAATAACGTTCCTAATTCACCCAAAAATGTCCAGCCGCTCTCATCAGCAAGATCAGTTATGGAATCATCAATCAGGTTAATTAATCCAATATCAATTTTATTTAAACTTTGCGTAGGCGCTACTGGTACTGGTTTCTTATTACCCTTAGCGTTTAAAACCGATCTTACATCAACCTTTTTCGATTTTAAAATTTCGTTATAAATAAACTTATCACATGCTGAGATGAACGCCGTAGGAGTTTTCTTCTCTCCTATACCGATCACTTTCATTCCGGCTTCGCGTAAACGTATTGCCAATCGTGTAAAATCACTGTCGCTTGACACAATGCAAAAACCATCTACTCTACCAGAATACAAAATATCCATCGCATCAATTATCATGGCGCTATCTGTAGCATTCTTTCCTGTAGTATAACTGTATTGCTGTACAGGAGTAATTGCATTTTCAAGCAAAGATGTTTTCCAACCCGAAACGGTTGGCTTAGTCCAATCAGCATAAATACGTTTAGTAGTTGGAGTGCCATATTTAGCAACCTCTTCAAGCATTTCTTTTACATTAGCATACGGCACATTATCAGCATCGATAAGGACGGCAAAACGAAGATCTTTTTTAGTTTCCATGAAACAATTTTTAATTAATATGAACCATCACAATGTTAGATGAAAGAATGATACAAATACCTTTCAATTAATTACATATTATATTTCAGAGAAAGGCTCGTCTTATACTATTCAACAAAATCGTGTTTAAAAGTATACTAATTAAATGAGAAAAAATCATTGATTAATAGTTATAAAAATTATCCCATCCAATGCCCATATCAAAACGACCATCGCTAATAGATATTGGCATGCTATCAATTAATGCTTGCAATTCAAAGGTTCCGGAAAGAATTACTTCCACTTGTTTCTCATCAATAAGTAATTTTTGAGCACGAATAAAAGTTAGATTTCCTTTAAGAATACTTACGGTTTTATATACTCCAAACTCCTTAATAGTGACAGAAAGAGCAGGGGCTTTAATATCATAGCTACGTCCATTTAAATCAACTAAATCGGTATATTCGGCAGGGAGATAGCCATTAATAGCAAAAGTCATTGTAATATCATTCCCATACCTATTTCCTTGAAAAATAAAATTAGTCTTTCCCCCATTTACAATTACTTTAAAAGGTAATAAATAACTTGAAGAAACAAATGGTTCTCTGTCATAATATGCACCGAAAGTATTATAGCCCCACTCTGAGTAAATAGGTAGTGATGGGGCAGTCTCATCTTCAATAAAAACCGAGGTTTGTAAATCTCTTTCACGTTTGCAGCTAGTTGCAACAAGAAAAAAGAGTGCGAATAATAAAATAGGATACTGTCTCATATACAATAAATTTAAAAGGGTAACTGAACACTAAATAAAAAGCCACTACCAATAGTTGGATTAACAATGCCTTGGGGTTTTCCTGAAATATATCCGCTTGGTAATAAAATTTCAAAATCTACCCCCGGATTTGAATTCTTACCAATAGAGATACCAACACTAGCTGATAATGTGGAAAAGAATTTATTAGGATCAGTTATCAACTTAGATGCCTCATTTTCATACACCTCCATTGCATCGTTTGGGAAAGAAAAATCGTATTTAGTTTTTATCCGATAATTGACTTCTGAGGATAGTTTAAAATAAAGTCTAACTCTATTATTAGGGTATGGCATAATGCGAACAGCAAGTGGTATGCCAACATAATCAGCCATCTGCTGAATGCTATTTACTCTCAAATATTCTGTATTAATACCATCTTGCCTAAATCTTAAATAGAAAAACTCATTCGTATTCTCATCATATCCCTCCTTTACAACATTATAGTTAAACTGGGTATAGCAAAGACCCGTAATAAAACCAAATTTATTATTTAAAGATTTAAGCTCAAAACTAGCACCCAAATGCCACTTATCCGCTGTACCATACACTCGTGGTGAACCATCATCAGAATAATCATTCATTTCGCCACGAATATATTCCATTTCTGCGGGCATTCCATTATAAAAGGAGGTACCAGCTTCAATACCTATAAACTTTTTGCGTTTTTCTTGTCCATTCAAAATAGATACAAACGAAAAAAATAATAAAAATAAAATGTGATATTTTCGCATAATTTTTTAGATAAATTTAACCAATATTTTTATCATAACACATATGATTGTTAAAACCCTTGTTTATTAACCTAATAATAACATTAGCCATACCATTATATTTTACAAATAACTTAAAACCAACAATATATGATAACAATTACATTTATGAATTACTAGAATGTATAAAAAAAGATACGTAGAAACTAAATAGGTTATATTGTCAAAATATTAACTTTACCTCATTACAATAATTAAAAAGCACATTCAATTGTCAATAATAGAAGCAAATCCAATTTAATTGTATCAAAAGAGCCCAGATAAACGTATTTATTAAAAAGAAAGATGAAAGTTAAAAGAAAAACAACCAAACTAATTTTGATTTTGCTATTACTCTCTGCAAGTGTTTTTAGTCAGTATCCTGAACAGGAATTCCAACAAAGAGCACAAATCTTAATTGATTATATTGCTGATGTGCATCCGGCATGGAATAAAGGAAAACGTCCAATGGGATTTGATGGGAGAGTTTCTGATTTCGGAAAATATAATTACCCTAAAATAATTGCAACCTTCTATAAATATGGGGTAAATGACACACATTCAATAATAATGAATGATCGTTTAAATATCTACAAAACAAAAGAAACTTTTCATTTCAATTTAGTTGGCTTGCCACGCATACTTTACACCTACTCAAATGCACCGGGTATTAAAGGCAACGATTTAGAATTTATAAAACGTGTTTTTGAACGCAAAGACAGTTATAATGCCTGGACCTGCGAAGGAACCGAAAACCATGTAGGGATGTCGAGAACATCAGCCTATTTGTATGCTCAGTATGCGCTTGAGAAATTCCCCGATAGCTTTCCAGATGCAACAGTAAAATTAGCTATGATAAAAGAATGGATGAAGTATATATCCAAGCATGTATATCAATACGGAACTACTGAGTGGAACTCATCCATTTACAATGCATACAACGTTATTGGATGGATTAATGTATACGATTTTGCAAAAGACGCTGAAGTAAAAAACATAGCACACGCCATGCTTGATTATTATTCATGCGAATTAGCACTTAATTATTCACAAGCAGCCATTTGTGGATCAGACATGCGAGGAAAAGGAAATTCAACAAGCTTTAAAGGCTCTAACGCCTATTTAGGATGGATTTGGTTTGGTGATAGCCCGCTTCCATTAACAACTGAAAACCTAGAACAAGGTGAAGCTCGCAATACCGAAATGATTCAATCAATACACGCAGCCCTCAGTAGTTATCGTCCACCCCTTGCAGCCTGGCAAATTGCCAATAAAAAAACACCATTACCCGCAGTGTATTACAATAGCAAACCCTCATATTTATATGAGTATCCATCATATATAAAACAAGTATTGTATATCGATCGTAATTTCACACTCGGTTCCGCTTATCTGCCATTTGGCGGTTGGAGCGCGGGTAATTTTCAAATTGTTCCTTGGCGACTAACCAGTAGAGTAAATTTTGGAGATACTAAAACCACCCAATTTCTTGGTGGAATAGGCACGTATACACCAGATAAAAATTTTAGTTGCGGCAATATGCGCAGTCCATTTGATCAAATTATTCAGCATAAAAACATTTTGATACAAATCGCCAAAGTACCTGAAAACGCTCAGGAAATTAAAGATAGCATAAAAGCAATACATGAAAAATGGAAAGCAAATTGGTCGCGTGATTTTGCAAAAAGATTTCCTACAGATATTTTTAAATTGAATGAGCAACCTGTTAATTTCATGGAAGCAGATGTCTCAAAAAACCAAACATCATTAATACTTGCTGATAATGGAATTTGGGAATCATCAACTCTCGGAAACATCCTCTTTATTCGTTATGAAAAAAGCTTTGTACTAGTTCGCACTATTGACAATAGCGTGCCGGGCACTTGGAATACCATTGACAATAAGGCTCGTTTCTCAACAACATCAACAATAAAAGGAAGTATCTGTGGCTACATAATTGAAGTAGTAAATAGCGACGATTATGAATCGTTTGAAGCTTTTCAGGCACTTGCAAAACAAAAAACACAAGTTGAGGCTAAAAATATTGGCAGCGACTTAATTGAATACACGAGTTTAAAAGGCGAGAAAATAAAAGTACAGTATAATGAATCTGGAAGTTATACTGAACCCATTTTCGATTGGGGATATGGCTCAACAGAACCTATGTGCATCATAAAAGCACCTCCTTTTATTCAACCCACGTGGCCTTCAGGCAAAGGCCATGGCAAATTAGCTAGCTATGAAGTAAATAATAAAAAGATTAACACACTTAAACCTTGGCCAGTTTATAGTGGCCCAAACTTATATATAGGAAATGGTCTTTTAATGGTAAAAGACGCAGCTGGTAAAACTTACAGCATTGATTACAAGAGGGATGCACCTGTATTTGAGAAGCATCTCAAATGGATTGACTTTAAACCCTAAAAATTAGAGCATATTAGTACAATCTTGTTTAATCCTGACTTACAAATTCAATTATACTTTAAATCAGCACACACAAATATATAATTTGATTCTGCATATTTGTACACCTAAAATAATATACTCGCAACTATCAGTCTATCAAAGATATCACGTCGATGTCTGCGATTTAATCTATATGCAAATTCATCGAGATAATTCTGAAGGTACATTCCTTTAATCTTGTGATATATTCCAAGAAAATTTCTTTTCGCATTGCT
>JBBRXJ010000091.1:0-12944 GCA_038248505.1 Bacteroidales bacterium | reverse complement strand
TTGATGTTACTCCTCTTTCTTTAGGTATTGAAACTATGGGTGGGGTGATGACTAAATTGATTGAGTCAAATACTACAATACCTACACGTAAGTCAGAAAGCTTTACAACAGCTGCAGATAATCAACCATCGGTTGAGATTCATGTAGTACAGGGTGAACGCCCAATGGCTCGTGATAATAAATCAATAGGTCGTTTTCATCTCGATGGTATTCCTCCTGCACCTCGTGGTATTCCTCAAGTTGAAGTTACCTTCGATATTGATGCTAACGGTATTTTAAATGTGTCAGCAAAGGATAAAGGCACGGGTAAACAACAAAGCATTCGTATTGAAGCTTCATCAGGTTTAAATGATGATGAAATAAAACGAATGAAAGACGAAGCTAAGGCCAATGAAGAAAGCGACAAACTGGCGAAAGAGCGTATTGAGAAACTCAATAGTGCTGACAGTATGGTATTCAACACCGAAAAGCAATTAAAAGAATTTGGCGATAAAATACCAGCGGATAAAAAAGAGACTATTGTTAAAGCTTGTGAAAAGCTAAAAGAAGCACATAAAGCGCAAGATATTGCTGCCATTGATGTTGCCTTAGCTGAATTAAACACTGTTTGGCAAGCAGCATCGCAAGATATGTATAATGCAGGTAATGCTGCTGGTGGCGAAGCAAATCAAGGCCAACAGGCGCATACTGAAAGTCAAGGAAACACAGGAAATAGCCAGAGTAAAAAGGATGGTGAAGTAACCGATGTTGACTTTGAAGAAGTAAAATAGATATGATTATAAAATAAGATAAATTAAAAACCCGCGATGTTTTCATCGCGGGTTTTTTGTTTACTATTGGTAAGCTTATTTCACTGAATTTGTAATATTTTCACTGAACGTTATTCTTTAAATTTATTAGTCGTTAGTTTTCCAGTAAGGGGAAATGCATGTCACTACTAGCATTTAAAACATTGATTTTAAAAACCTTCTGTTTAAATGAAGCAAAACTCTTCTAAGTATGTTTGCAAATTGACCCAATTAAATCGGTGATATACTCCTAATAGATTTATTTTAGCATTACTTATCGCAATATTAACTCATTTTAGATAGTATTTTTGCTTTTCATGATTCGTGTCATGTTTATTCTAATCCTTAAAATAGAAAGCCGCTGAAATTTATTTTGTAATAATTTCACTGGCCAATATTTTTAATTTATAGTAAATATTTTTACTATAATTAATTTGTAATAGTGCTTGATAAAGTAGTGTCTATGTCTACCTGTGTATAATTAATGTTAAATGTGGTTATAATTCCAGATCCTGAACGTTTGTACTTGATAGTTCCGGAACCAGAGAAAGTACGAACAATAGGATTAGTAGCACCGCACATAACGGTTTGTGTAGGTATGTTAATGGTGCTGTCATTTGGCATATAGGTCTTCACAATAGCATTATCATAACCAGCAAATTTATGAAATGTTAATGTGTCTTGGATAGTATATGTAGGAGTATCCCAATAATTTAAATTTCCGGATAGAAATCCAAATTGAACATTGAGATCAATAAGCATTACCAATCGTTGTATGCTCGATCCTTCATTACCGGTAGCATCAGTAGCTGTGTACTGTATGTCATAGGTGCAATTCGGACTGCTATAATTAATTGAACTATGTGCAACAATACTACTTGTTACATCGCCATCAACTTCGTCAGTAGCGGTTGCGCCCGGATCAGTATATGTTTTGGGTGCTAATACGCGTTCAATTTCTTTCCCTATTATTGTTACTGTTGGAGCACCTTCGTCCACGTTGTCCTTTGAACAGCTCATCGTTGCAATGGCAAGAAACCCAACGATGGTGAATAGTATCATTTTTGTTTTCATAAATTAAAGCATTAAATAAGTCTTACTCATATGGCTTTTCAGATACGCCCCGTTTTTTTAGCTATGCTTTATGGTTGCCGGACTCCATATTATAAATCGATTATACAAGCTTCAAAAGCTTTATTGGGAAGATATTAATCTGCTATTCCTTGTTATACAATTTATTTGATATTTAATAAAATATCAAATAAACGCAGCTTTTTATTAAGTTAAATAAAATGCTGTTCAATGAACTGCCTTTTTGTGTGCTATACGTAATTTAATACCAAGTAGCATTTGTAAACACACCTTATGTAATAGTAAACTTTTTTGTTAAATCTGCCGTGAGTGTATATTTTTGCTACATATTTGTTATGCGACTTAAATAACAATGAGCTGCGACTAATATATACTTATAAATACCTTTTCATTCTAAAAACGAATGTTATGCCAGGTAGCAAATAAATTCTTCCCAAGACTTGCAAAATTTGCTGTAAGCAGTTTAATAGTAAAAGGCTTCAATTTATTTAAAATAAAACATGTATTTAACATGCTGTAATTTAGTTTTTTATATTTTGGTGCAAAATATGTGTATAATATATTTGACAATATGTATAAATAACTTATCTTTGTGTCAATATAATTTAACATTATTTTATAACAAGGAGGCTAATTATGGATAATAAAGAAAAACAGGTACTTGTAACAACAATAAGCTTAATACTAATTTTTTTGTGTTATTCGCTCTATGTATATAATACATATGTAGTGATTAATTTTAATATTATTAACGATTTTAAATTCTGGGGAAAAACCTTCTTGGTTTTGATTCCTGTTACAATAGTGGCTCAAATTGTTATTCATATAATTTTTGCCATTATCAATAAAATAGTTACAAATGAGGATTTAGAATCTAAATCTGACGAACGTGATAAATTAATTGAACTAAAAGCATTGCGGATTTCACACTGGGTGTTTACTGCTGGTTTTATGCTGTCTATGGTTTCGCTTGTATTGGATATGCCTGCTTATGCAATGTTTATAATACTAATTGCCTCAGGATTTTTATCTGGACTTGCCTCAGGTATCGCTAAAATATATTTTTATCGTAAAGGTTTTTAATATGAGTAAATGCTATATAAAAAACAATATCAGAAAATTGCGATTCAATGCTGATGAAATGACACAGCAAGTATTGGCTGATAAAAC
Organism: Bacteroidales bacterium; assembly: GCA_038248505.1. Classification (GTDB taxonomy): domain Bacteria; phylum Bacteroidota; class Bacteroidia; order Bacteroidales; family JBBRXJ01; genus JBBRXJ01. The sequence goes on along the minus strand of JBBRXJ010000091.1, from coordinate 9,894 downwards.
AAGAGTAACACGTCAAACTATTGTAGCAATTGAAAATGGGAAATACTCACCAACATTAGAGTTAGCCTTTCGTATTTCTCGTGTATTTAATGTTCCATTAGATGATGTTTTTTCTTTTAACGATGACATTGAAATAACTGAAAACAAGAAATAATATGAAAGCCATAATCACAACAAAATATCGATCACCAGAGGTTTTGAAAATCAAGGAAGTTGAAAAGCCTAAGCCAAAAGTAGACGAGGTGCTTATTAAAATATATGCAACTGCTGTAACTGCAAGCGATCTATACATAAGGGGTTCATCTTTGCTACCTCTAAAATATAAAATACTTATGCGTTTGTTTCTGGGATTAACCAAACCAAAAAAGGCTATTAATGGCCTTGTATTAGCAGGGAAGATTGAGGCTGTAGGAAATGACATAAAAAGATTTAAAGTCGGTGATAATGTATATGGCCTTACTGGTTTCGGTTTAGGTGCGTATGCCGAGTATAAATGCATGAAGGAAATAGATTCTACCTATGGTTGTCTTTCTTTAATGCCCAGTAATATAACCTATGAAGATGCAACAATGATTTCATATGGCGGTCTTTTAGCTTTTCAGTATATGGAAAGAGGAAATATAATGAAAGGCGACAAGATACTCATTTACGGAGCATCGAGTACTACAGGTATTATAGCTATTCAATATGCAAAATATTTGGGGGCAGAAATTACTGCTGTATGTAGCACCTCAAATACTGCTTTGGTTAAGTCGTTTGGAGCAGATTATGTTTTGGATTACACAAAAGAAAATTCAGTTAAAAACGATATTCATTTTGATTTTATGTTAGATGCTGTGGGAAAAAATAAAACATCAAGATTAAAAGTTTCCTGTAAAATGTCTTTAAAAAATGGGGGCATTTATTCTTCCATAGACGATGGAGATTTAAAACTCGATTCAAAACGACTTGAAAGAATTAAAGAATTAGCGGAAGCCGGATATATTAAAGCATTTATTGATAAATGTTATTCGTTTGAAGATATTGTTCAAGCACATACTTATGTTGAAAGGGGGCATAAGCGAGGCGGAGTTGCAATTCAATTAAATAACAATTAAAAAAATAATAGATTATGAAACCAAATTTTTAAAGCGTATTGATAACTGGTTTATTAGCTGGTTTAACAATTCTTATTAGTGGTCTTACCATGATACCCGTAGCAGGTAATGAAATACTTGCAAACAGAGGAGTTCCACCATTGAGTAACTGGGCAATAGTCATGATTTGTTTTATAAGTATAAGTAATGGTGTATTTCTTGTTTTTATATACTCTTTATTAAAACATCTTTGGGTTTCCAAAATTAAAACAGCAATTATTTCTTCATTAGTAGTATTCTTTTTTACTTATTTCTTGAGTAATGTTTCATTAGTTGTTTATGGTTTTATGCCTCTAAAATTCACAATAATGGGAACGGTTTGGGGGCTCAGTGAGTTATTATTGGCAGGTTTGGTTGCGGCTAAATTTTATAAAGAAAAATAATACATAAAAATTATATTATATGAAACAATTTGGCGAAAAAGTTGATGGATATAATATCCTTGTTTTAAATGAGCGTGAAATAAGAGCAGCAGCTGGAATACTGTTTTTAGCAACATTTATATCATTAATGTTTATTTTGTTTAATCAAAACTTTGTTCCAATAAAATATGTGATAACAATATTTTTAGTCGACTTTTTAATTCGTGTTTTTATATCTCCAAGATTCTCGCCAACATTGATTATCGGACGTTTAATTGTTAGTAATCAAGTGCCAGAATATGTAGGTGCGCCACAAAAAAAGTTTGCATGGATAATTGGAGTTGTTTTATCAGCTACTATGTTTTATTTTTTTATTATTGTTAATGCGTATAGCCCAATTACGGGGATTATCTGTCTTATTTGTCTAATATTCTTATTCTTTGAATCGGCTTTTGGAATTTGTTTAGGTTGTTTATTTTATCCACTTTTCTTTAAAGAAAAAATTCAAATATGTCCGGGTGAAATATGTGAAGTTAAAGAAAAACAAGAAATTCAAAAAACATCAAAAGGCCAGTTTCTTATTTTGCTTTCCATTATTGCATTCATCTTTTTCATGGTTTACTTAATGAATGATAGATTTAGTGAAACTCCTCGCAATTTGTTTAGTAACAAGAGTATTGAGCAAACTAAATAATGAAGTAATGGAACACAATTAAAATAAACTATTAACATTAATGCTTAGTATAACATTATTTGGATGTATACCTAGTGAAGAATTTATTCTAACGAGACATTATAAACAATAAAAATGGTCAATTCTTTCAGGTTGCTGATTGAAGTCAATTATTTAATCGATTCTGCACAATCGTACACCAATTAGATATTTACTGATTTTTAATGAAAGCAAATCTCTTATATATTGATAAAAGTAAAATGCCTCAGCCACCTGCTTTGGTATTTTAGTATGAAATTTGTCTTTGGTGGATCATTCTGCAGAATCAAATTATTTATTATAATTATCAACTATCTGAAAATTACAGTGAGACAATATTTATAATTTTGCGTAATTTGCAGATTCAATTTAGGAATATGCATAATACAGAATTTGTGATACTTGCAAACATTTTTCAATATATCGTAAAATGAATCACAATAATCAATACATTTAAGATTAAATCATTATAACCATGAATCTGACTTTCAAATCATTAACAATAATTATTCTGCTTTGTAGCTGTATTCTAAATGCACAAATGTATAATCCTTATGGGGATTCATTAAACAGAATTGATGATAATGGCCTTAAACAAGGACGTTGGAAAAAAGAATATGATAATGGCAGTATTATGTATGAAGGCTTTTTTAAGAATGGCAAGCCAGTTGGAATCATGAAAAGATACTATGAAGATAGCATTATTCAATCATACATGATATTTGACGCAACAGGAACTTATGCTAGCACAAAAATATATTACAACAATGGCGAATTAGCTGCTGAAGGAAAATACATAAATCAACAAAAAGATAGTATCTGGACTAGCTACAGCTATTATTCAAAAAAAATAACAGCCACTGACAGCTATAAAAATGGTTTAAAAAACGGTCTCTCAATAATGTATTATGAAGATGGAAAAATTACAGAAAAACAAAGCTATATCAATGGTGTGAAAGAAGGTATTTCTGAACAGTATTTCCCCAATAGTAACTTAAAACAAAGCCTTATATACAAAAACGGACGGCCTGAAGGAGAGTATAAAAGTTATTATGTAAATGGGGCGTTATACTCAAAAGGTAGTTTTAAAAATGGACTAAAGAATGGTAAATGGGAATTTTATAATGAAGATGGTAAATCAAAACAGAGTATGGGATTCACAAATGGTATATCCGATAATGTTGAGGAACTCGAAAAAATGGATCAAGAGTATTTTAAAAATGTAGATGAGAATAAAGGAAAGTTCTCTGATCCTACGGTTGATGATATAAAAGGAAACGAAATATTAAAATAATCATGAGAAGATATTATATTTTTTTAATTGCAATTGCATTTTCCGAATTTTCATTTGGCAATAGCCTGCATATTCTCGGATCACCAGATAGAAGCATTAGTGTTAAAGTAAATGTTGCGGCAAAAATTACATATACGCTTTCTTATCAGGGGCAGCTTGTGTTTAAAGAGTCTCCCATATCACTAATTACAGAGAATTATGTATTTGGAACTGCGGCTGAAGTTAAGAAAAGCACACTAACAACACATCAGGAAATAGTTAAAACGCCTATCGGAATTTTTAGTGAAGTAGAGAATTATTACAACGAATTGTTGCTTGATTTTGAAAATTATTCTATCATCTTCAGAGCATACAATAATGGATTTGCTTGGCGTTTTGCGACACGTATAAATGGTAGTATCAAAATTTTAAATGAAGAAGCCAGTTTTAATTTCGCCTCTTCCCCCTATCTTTTTTTTCCAGTATTAAAGCCTAACGAATACGAGTCATCATACGAAAAGAATTATCCTAAAAAAAATATTGATAGCATTATTAATGGCAACTTTACTTTTGCTCCTATTTTAGTTGATATTCCAAACACAGCCAAACTAGTAATAACAGAAGCTGATCTTCTTGATTATCCTGGCATGTTGCTTAAAAAACAAGATCACTCACTAATGGGTGAATTTGTAAAAGTTCCAAGTAAAACAGAAATTGGTGGCGGGTCAAATTTTAATATGAAAGTAAAAAGCCGTACCGATTATATTGCTGAAACGGAAGGTACTCGCTCTTTCCCATGGAGACTTGTTATTATTGAAAAAGAAGAGAAAAAATTATTGGAAAATGAGCTCGTATATCTACTCTCAACACCTTCTAAAATTGCAGATGTAAGTTGGATAAAACCGGGTAAAGTTGCCTGGGATTGGTGGTGCGATTGGAATCTTGATAATGTTGATTTTAAAACGGGGGTTAACAATCAAACATATAAATATTTTATTGACTTTGCGTCAAAAAATGGAATTGAGTATATCGTTATGGATGAGGGTTGGAGCGATAGTCACGATTTACTTAAAATGAAACCTGATGTAAATGTTCCTGAATTAGTACAATATGCTAAATCAAAAAATGTAGGCATTATTCTTTGGTGTGTGTGGCATGTCTTTGACCGACAAATGAAAGAAGCACTTGACCAATTTGAAAAATGGGGTATTGCAGGCTTAAAGATCGACTTCATTGATAGAGATGACCAAATTGCGGTGAACTTTTATGAACGAGCTTCAGCAGCAATTGCCGAACGTAAAATGTTAGTTGACTTTCATGGTGCATTTAAAGAAACAGGTTTACGACGCACTTATCCAAATCTTATTAATCGTGAAGGAATTATGGGTGCTGAGTTTAATAAGTTTTGCGATAATTGCATTACACCTGAACATAATGTTACAATTCCCTTCACCCGTATGGTTACAGGTCCAATGGACTATACCCCAGGTGCCATGCGCAATGTAAATATTAATTGGTTTAAAAAGAACTATGTTAAACCAGTTGCAATTGGTAGCCGTTGCCATCAATTAGCCATGTACGTGGTTTATTTTGCCCCATTACAAATGCTTGCAGATGCACCAACGGCTTATGAAAATGAACTTCCAATTCTCAATTTCCTTAAGTCTGTACCAACTGTTTGGGACAAAACTATTGGTTTAGATGGTAAGGTAGCCCAATATGTTGTTGTTGCTCGCAAAAATGGTAACGATTGGTATGTAGGAGCGATGAATGACACGACTCAACGAACGTATGATGTTAAGTTCGATTTTCTTGATGAAGGGAAAATGTATCTTGCCGATGTTTATAGCGATGGTATAAACACATCACGCAACCCAACAGATTATGTGAAAGCAAGTTCTTTTGTTACTAAGAATGATGTTATTTCATTAAGAATGGCTGCTGGTGGTGGATTTGCCATGCGAGTACGCTTAGAAAAGTAATTTTTTTATTAATTGTTTAAAATTTTCAAAATGAGAATCTTATATGCATTTTTACTTTTTCTTAGTTCATCTCTCTTAAATGCTCAATTAATTGAAAAGGATTTTTTAAGTCAATTGGGCGTATGTACTAATTTAGCTAAATACCCGCTTTTAAAAGGCGTTGGGTATACTTATGTTGAGGAATCGGTAGGTCGGTTTTTAGTTCCCGAAATGATTGAAGATTCATTCCAAGTTCGTCTCGCACAAATGAAGTCTTTAGGTGCAAATGTATATTCATGTAATAGTTTCATCCCAGCAAAATTAAAATCCGTTGGACAAGAAGCAAATCATAAAGCAATTCTTGACTATGCATCCATAGCTATTCGCAGAGCATCAGAAGCGGGGGTTAAGACCATTGTTTTTGGCAGTGGAGTGTCGCGTAAAATACCAGAAGGATTTTCTAAGGATTCTGCAAGAATTCAATTTGTTTCTTTGTTAAAAGAAATGGCTCCTATTGCGCAAAAGTATAATGTGGTAATTTCTATTGAGGTTTTAAATTCTGGTGAAACAAATTTTATTAATTCATTGGCTGAAGGCGCCTCTATTGTTAATGAGGTAAATCAATCGCATATTAAACTATTAGCCGATATTTATCACATGATGCGAGATGATGAACCAGCGATCGAGCTTTATAAATATTCATCCATCATCTTTCATTGTCATATTGCGGAACGCGAAACAAGAACGGCACCCGGAATTGCAGGTGATGATTTCGTGCCATATCTGAAAGCCTTGTATGATGGAGCTTATAAAAGAAGACTCTCAATGGAATGTAAGTGGACTAGTTTTAATGACGAAATAATTACTGCGTATAAGACCATTGAAATGCAAAGAGATAAAGCTATTGCAAAATAAATTGTTATCTTAATTAGCAATCATCACCCTTTCGTAATTTTCGATAAAGACAATTGGTGTCATCGCAAAATGAACATGTATAGGCTTTTCGTTCAACATTAGAACCAATACCAATTAACCCACTAACTGATTTTATAGGATTCATTAGTGCGCCTGATGTTAAAGTAATCTCTGTAAAACCTTCAGGAAAGAGGGAAAAAAGCTTGTGCTGTTCTTCAACTTTCCAACCACAATAACCAGGACTAAAACGGTTGCTGATAGAACTACCTTCTTTGGAATGTATCGTCTCTAAATCATTCTGCATATCTTCAATAGCAGCCTCAACCGTAAGTGAACCAAGTAGATCTAAAATATAGCCAGCAACAGGATCGCCTTCTGATAGCTCTTCTTGTGCTTGTTCGCTGATTTTATTACCAGCGGTACATACAAATAATGCGAGCTTATTTGCTTGCTTGATTTGATTTAGTATTACTCGACCTGGTCTAAATTGAATATCCTCAATTATTAATACTGAACGCTCAAGGTCAACGATAAATTTTTCTGTAATAAGAAATGCACCTTTGTACTTGCCGTCTTTATTGGCCGTTGTTTCAGCGTCTATGAGGTAGGAGAGGAAGGGTTCCGGTAATTCATCTTTCTCAAAACCAATAAGTCTGTTTAATTCCCCACGATCAATGCTGAGGTCAGAGTAGTTATATTGATATTTTTTAATACTGCTCAATGGTTGTATTGATCAACTATTTCGGCAATGGACTTAATATGTGCAGGCCCTGTCCCACAACAGCCCCCAATAATATTTGCACCAGCATTAATAAGCGGAATGACATATTTTTTAATGCTTTCTGGTGTCTCTTTATAAAAGGTTTTACCATCTTCAAAAATAGGCAAACCTGCGTTAACATGAACTAATATTGGTATCGTTTTATTTACAGAACGAATTTCCTCAACAATTTGTATCATCCCTTCAATGCCATTTCCGCAATTGGCGCCAATGATATCAGCACCTGCTTTTACCAATTCATGTGTCATTTGACTGGGTGTTACGCCCATCATAGTATGATATCCGCCATTCGCTATTTTCTCAAAAGTCATGGTACAAATGATTTCTAATTTAGTGCTTCTTTGCACAGCATTAATGGCTATTAGACATTCTTCTAAATCGCTCATGGTTTCAAGTATAACAGCATCCGCATCACCAACCATAAGTCCACGCGATTGTTCGCGATAGCAATCGAATAAGTCATCTTCCTCAACCTCCCCAGTATTTAATAATTTACCAGTGGGTCCCATTGAGCCTATAACAAATTTTTCAGGAGCACCTGCTGTGTGAGATATTTCAGCTGCTTTACGGTTTATTTTATAAACCAAATTCTCTAGCCCGTAATTTTTTAGTTTGAAATAGTTTGCTCCAAAGCTATTGGTTCCAATCATATCAGCTCCAGCGCAAACATAAGCTAAGGCAACATCTAGTATATCATTTTTACGTTTGATATTCCAATACTCAGGACATTCACCCAGTACAAGGCCTTTTTCTTGTAAAATAGTACCCCATGCGCCGTCTGATACTAATACCTTGCCGTCTTTAAGTTTTTCGCTGATTCGCTTCATTTAGATGAAATGTTCAGCCAATTTAAGCAATTATATGTCGTATTGCAACATTATAAACAATCATTCTATCTAATACATTAAAAATCTTTTAAGCTAATTTTAAACGATTGCTTTTTTCTCAGCTATTAAACTCATCTAAATATGAGTAAAAGGCTTCAATATTCTCTGTGGGTATTCATTGAGGTACGTTACAACTCGATGCTAAAACAATGTCTTTATTTGGAATTACTGTTTACAGTGACTTTTGTTATTCGGCTTTCATAAGTTCAGGCCTTCCGTTTTGAAATACATTATTATTTAGTTTAGGTATGGTATATCTGATTTGGTTTATGATATGTAAATAGTTCAATTTTATTAGTTAAGCAGATATGGTTTGTAAATCATGCATTTGCAAAATCATATTTATGAAACTTTTTTATATATTTGATCGTTAAAAGTTTAGACAGACATATAATTCATGAGAGTTAAAAAATATACTTTACTGGTTCTATTGAGTTTGTTTACTATTTCTGTAGGTGCTCAAAAATTGTCGAAGTTTCGTATTTTTGATAGCCTTGAGATTGCACGTAAAATTTTGTGTTGTAAAAATGTTAAGACCGAATTGCCAGATAACTGTCCTACTTCTTTTATGGTGGCTCTTAATCAGTATCCCGAACTACAATATAAGGTCATTCATTTTAAACATACGACCATTAAAACAACCTTAAATTGTCGTCCAACATTTGCCTCTTCATTTAAAGCAGCTGCAAATAGGGTGTATATCATTCGTATTAATAATTCTCCTTCTTTTGAAGGTGTAAAAATGTATGCAGTTCCTTTTCAAGCACGTATAGGTATATATGGTCATGAGATTGCTCATATTGCTGATTATTCTCAAATGAATACTTGGCAATTAATATCAACTGGATTACATTATTTATATATTAAAGGAAAGCGAAACATTGAGCATCGCGTTGAAGAAATTGCATTCGATCATGGGTTTGGATTATACATATATCAGTGGACTCATTTTTTATATACTAAATCAGGTTCAACAGAGCGCTATTTAAATCACAAAAGCAAAATTTACTACAAACCCAAAGATGTTCTAATAAAGCTCGATAAGATATTTTCAGAAGATGATGAGAATCTTATCACTACCTTCTAAAACGCATCACGCATCACTCCGCCGCACGGATCACCTTATCAATCATGATAGTTACATTTTTAATATGTGTATTTATATGTGTTTGGCCTTAAATCATTTCAGTTAGTATTATAGCAGCTGTATATCCCCATTGCTGCACGCTGTTTTCCTTACATGAAAGAAAAGGGGAGCATAGCTTACAAAAAAATGCTTCGTTATCAATCAACGGTACGATTAACTGATAAGGAACTATAAGTTTGGCAATACTTGCAGCTACACTAACTTGTTGTGTGCGTTCATCGGTAAATAGTACAATTGCTACTGGTTTTGCAAAACCTTTAAGCCATTGCGATATAGCCAATGGTTTTTTTTTGAATTATTGTTTTGTATTAACAGAAGGGGCATTATAATATCAACGGAGTAATCATTTTGAATTAGTGAGGAACAATAACTATCTCGTCGTTGTCATGAATAATACTGTTTATAAAAGCCGCCCCAGCCATTGTTTTGAAAGCCTTTTGTATTTCATGTTTTCTACAATCTTTACCAATCAGCTTATTATAGCTATGTATGTTTGGAATGTTTCTGAAATTAGGGTATATAGTGCAATAATTGTTGAAGTGTCCAATTTTTAAGTAGCTTTAGCATATCAGCTCTCTCTGAGACCGTTGCAAGGCAAAATAGCATAAAAATATATCATATATAATTGTATTTCAGTGTATTGAGTCGTTTTTTTTGTTATATTTGTGTATGAAAAATACACAAAACATCGGGTTTGCAGATTTGGCAATACAAGGAAGA
>JBBRXJ010000090.1:0-13085 GCA_038248505.1 Bacteroidales bacterium | reverse complement strand
TTTCTTAAAATCTTCGCTGAAAACTCGTTTCCGACGTTCTGATTCACTAAGTTTAAATTCTTCTCTTGTTGCCATTTTTTTCCAGTTTAAAATGATTTTTTAAGTCTTTAAAACGGTCAACATATTTCAGGCACCGACACCAGTCAATCTTAAATATAATAAGGGTGCTTTACATTTGCTGTGTATTACATAAAACCTTTAAATATTTTTTATATGAAAACTAAATCATTTCTACTTTTAGTGGTATTACTATCGTCCTTTTTAATGACTAATTGCAAACGCGATAAACCAGGCGATCAACCAGAATTACCACCACAGGCTGCATTTGTTATGGATATGTCCACTTATGGATCAGCCAAAGACACTAGCCTTAAAACGAGTGTTAGCTACCGAAATTGGGGTACTGCATTTATTGAAGTTGGTATTTGGAATATACTTCTAACAATAGGGCTAGCAGTTCCTGTAGCAAGTTATTCGGCTGCTATTAATACTACTCCTACATATATTGGCGATGGTGTATGGGAATGGAACTACACCTATTCCGATACTGTATTTAAAGACACCTACACTTCCTCATTAAAAGGCGAAGTAAAAGATGGTGAGGTAAAATGGTCAATGTATATCTCTAAAGCAGGAGGTTTTCAAAACTTTTTATGGTACACAGGGGTGTGCGATTTTGATCATACAAAAGGCTATTGGATTTTAAATGAAAGTCCATGGTTGCCCGGACAATTGCTCCGTATCGATTGGAATAATAATGGAACAGGGATATACGATATTAAATATACAAACGTAAAAGTTGGAGCTAGCGAGAATGGTGGTTATATTCATTACGGAATAACTTCTAATACGCCATTTAATGCCTATTATGAAATATTTAATAAAGGCGCAAACAACACCTCCACTATAGAATGGAATACAACAACCAAAGAAGGACATATAACAGACCCCGCAGTATTTGGTAATACGTCCTACTATTGCTGGAATACCCTATTGCGTGATACAACCTGCAATTAAAACTAAATTGAGATATAATTTTAAAATGGTTTATATCTTCTGATGATTAAAGTATCCCTAACGAGATACTTTTTTTATTCTGCACAATGATATACCAAGTACAAATTTCATACTAAAATACTAAAGCAGGTTGACTCACTAAAATAACGACGCCACTCACTAAAGCACCAAATAATTAGCAACCGCCAGCCACTTTTTTCTTCTTAGGCAATCCTTTTATAATGGGCTTTGGTGATGCACTAACATTATCATCCTTTGTTTGTAAACTAACATTGCCAGCACCTAAAGCAGCACCTGCACTTTTTCTGAAATCGTATTTTGCAAATTCTTCATCAGAACTAGTTGTTGCAGGTTTTTGAGGGTTCATTATTACATCAAACCAATAATTTAATCCGCCTTCTAAAACATAATTATTTTTATATCCCAATTGCCGAGTAATCATCCATGCTTCATTTGCAGTAATAGTTCCGTTTGAATAGAAAATATTCATTTTTACATCCTGATTAATAAGTTCGGTATATTTATCGGAAAGCAAATCGGTAAATGGTATGTTAATCGAAGCCTGCAAATTAAATTTCTCAAATTCATCCAAGCTTCTAACATCGATTAATTGTAGACTTGGGTCTTTATTCACAATCATATCAGCAACTGTTTCAGCCGAAATATATTGTGTATGTGTGTTGGCTTCTTCAAGCAGTTGATCGGCCGTAAGCTTATATGCCTTAGTTTTATTTTGTGGTACGGCTGCAATAATCAATCCTAGTGGGACGATAAATATAGCTAAGGTTTTTAATGAATTCATATTTTATAGTTTTAATTAATATCAAAATGTATGTTCAATAATTCTTTAAAATTAAAATGATACTGATTAATCATTCACCATTATTCGCTGCATCTACGATCTTCTTAGATATTTTAAAATACGAAATCATATATTAAACTATTTGGTGCATAATTGAGCATAATCATAAACTAATACTCTTCACGAGGAAATTTTTTCTCCGCCCACTCCGCAACAACAAACATGCCGAGTGCTACAAGAATTAGAATTAGTCCGAATAAACCATCAGACAAACTTAACACTTCGCTAACTTTAGGAGAACCCATATTCATTGCCATATATAGTTTTTCCCAAATAGGAAAACCAGCTCCAAAAATAAAGACGCCAATAAATAATCCTCCAATAAAAACTATGGCATCAATTTTCCCAATGGATGCGGCACAAAAACTAGTTCCAGGGCAAAAGCCACCTAAAATAAATCCCGCACCCATAATTACTCCACCAATGATTGCTGAGGGTAAAAATGTTGGGTTTACATAAATTGAATTTAAGTCAAGCCATCCGAACAAACTAAAAAACAAAAGTCCGAGCATAGCAGTAATAGCAGCCGTAAAGAAAACCTTTAACACCACCGTATCGTAGCCATAAAAAACTCCAGCCAATTTACGGCTCGATGAAAAACCGCTTTGCTCCAATACAAATCCAAAACCAATACCTATAAGAAAGGCAAGAGCCAGATTTGTGTTTTCAGATATTATCTCATTTACTATTAATGGTCCCATATATTATTTTTTTTAAATTTTTATTAAATCCAATTTTTACGAACGAAAAAAGCTAGGGCAAAAGCAGTACCAAAGATGGCCATCATGGTTACAAAACCACCTAATGATAATACGGCCATTCCACTTAATGCTGAACCGCTTGTACAGCCTCGACCCAATTGCGAGCCAAAACCGAATAATACTCCACCTGCTAAAGCGAAAACTAATCTTCTTCGCGAGGTGATTTTGGGTGAGTGTTCAACCTTCCATTTTAAACGACCCGCAATGGTACCCGATAAAAAACCGCCAACTAAAACGCCTAGCATTTCAAATACCAGCCAATTATTTAAAGGATTCCCTGTGTGCGATTTTTTATACTCCTTTACAAATGCAGAACCTTCTGATGAAGCCGGACTAATAGTCGTTTCAACCGCTACGATGCAACTTTTTAATGCACCACTAGCTCCTAGTCCTCGTCCCGAAACAAAGTTTGCGGCTAATAAAACTAAGCCAAGAAGAACGCCTCCAATGTAGGGATTCAAATACTTGTTTTTTTTAATTGTGTTGCTTGATTCATTCATATTTCTTCAATAATAATTTATTTAAAAAATGTAAATTTGAAACTAATATATTGATTCTGTTTAATTAGAGAAGCAATACTTTTAATAATTATTAAATATTTGATATTAAAATCAGATATTCGATCCATCCACCATCGTTTCCATCCGCCATTTAATTCCTAACATTAGTTTATTGATGTATAATTATTCCACATCATTTTAGTAAAGCCATCGACTTAACTGACCGGCATGTACAAAAATAAAACGCAAAACTAAGCTGCCAAATAATACCAATACTGCGGGAATTATAGTGGGTACGTGAATTTTACGCATTTCCATAATTTCAAGTATTGCTGGAAGTATCATTCCAAGGAAAACAACGAATATCCATGTAGTAGTAAATGGTCCGCCTAAAAATAATTTTGCAGCATCAATTTGAACTTGTGTACTGGCCATGAAACCCATCATCATGTGAATGATTAGAAATAATTCAATACCTATTAGTATTAAATCAATTTTAGCAAATAATAATTTTTCGGTAGCGGATTTAGACATTAACATTATTACCGCTGCTCCTGCTGATAATCCCGAGGCCAAAAAAAGTGGTCCCAGTATAGATGTATTCCATAATGGACGGGCATTAAAGGCCGATAGTAAAATACCTGTATATATACCTAGCAATACTGAAAAAACAATCATAATCCAGGCAAAAAGAATTTTGTACCTGTTAAAAAATGCTTCAATATCTTTTAACCATTGATATTTCCAATCCCAATTAGGAAAGGTATCTTTTATGTGTAGCGTTGACCAAATAATTGATAAAGGAGTAACAACCATTAATGTCCAAGCACCCCATGACATTGGCGATTGAATTTTTAAAGTCGTATATAACTGCCAAAAATAAAGTTTATGACGTAAATCTATGAACAAAGCTGCCAAACCAATAATAAGTAGCAAAGGAACGAGTAGTGGTGCTTTTTTTACAGCCGTTGGACATTCCTCTTCTTTCCCATTTATGGTATATAATGCAGCAAAAAACAAAATACCTGCTGCAAGACCACCTAAAAAAAGATATAGAGGAATCTCCCAATGCCAAATATTTAGATACGGATCAACAGCATGATTCATTCTGCCACTTACAATTAGTTCTTCTGTCATAGATTGTAATTAATTCATGTTAAATTAAAAAATACAACTGTGGTTCTGTTCCTGCTTCGGGTATGAGTGTTTTATGTTTTCTCTTTTTTAAGACAACGGACACATCACTATTGGGGTCATCTAAGTCACCAAAATACATACACTTTGTGGGGCATACGTCAACACATGCTGGGTTCATGCCTTTTTTTATACGGTGTAAGCAAAAGGTACATTTATCAACATAACCAGATGGGTGCGGATAACGAGCATCGTAAGGGCATGATGCAATACATGCACCGCAGCCGATACATTTTGTTGGCTCCACCAAAACAATGCCACCATCACTATAATGACTAGCGCCCGTTGGGCAACAGCGAACGCATGGCGCATTAGCACAATGGTTGCAACGTTCTGATCGTATTTCAATCTCTAATTGTGGGTAGGTGCCATCCATTATTTCTACTACCCAATCGCGGCAAAACCCAATGGGAACTTTATTCTCAGTTTGACAAGCTACAACACAATCGCTGCAGCCTACACATTTTTTTGTATCAACGGCCATTGCATATCTCATGATTTTACCTCCTCTTTTTGCGCTATAGTTGATAAATCGGTAATAAAAGTTACAAAGTTACCGCGCATTCCTGTTCCTCCCATGATAGGATCTAAATGAACTTTTGTAATTAAATTGGTATCGCTTGCGCCTCGTCCATACGCGCGAGATAGCTGCTTTTGTTTATGCCCAAAGCCATGAACCATATATACCGAATCCCATCGTATACGTTCGGTTATTCGTACTTTTATTGTAAATTCTGATAGTACTTCATCTTGGTTTTGAAGCCAAATATATTGATCATTCTTCAATCCCCACTCCTTAGCTACTTTGGGATTAATCCAAACAGTATTCTCATCCATTATATCGGTAAGGTTCGGATTATTAGATGTGCGAGTAAATGTATGCATTGGTGCACGACCATAAATTAAACGGTAAAAGCCAGCAGGCGGTTCTTCGTGTGCAGTATAATTTGGCAGCGGGTCAAATCCTTCCGCTTCAAAATCGCTAGAGTATAATTCAATTTTACCCGATGATGTTGGAAATTCAATATCCTCTCCATTTCCAAAATAGAGATCGTCTACTTCACGCTCAAAAGTTTTCACCCCAATACGTTTCATCTCTTCCAGCGAAGATCCCATTTTTTTCAATTGCCATTCCAATAAATCTTCTTGTTTCTCAAAAGGGAAATACGCTTCTAGGCCGAGTTTTAAAGATAATTCACGTGCCATCCAATAGGCAGGTTTCGAATCATACAATGGTTCTGTTGCAGGCATTCGTATAGCAATAGCGGGCTTACGGTGAGGCCCTTCTCTAATACTATCCCAACGTTCGAGATAAGTGCATTCTGGTAATACAACATCAGCCCAGCCCGTAATTTCCATAGGCATAGTATCAACTACAACTAATAAATCAAGGTTTTGAATTGCTTGCAGTGTCTCTTTTTGATTGGGTAAGGTTTCTATAAGGTTGGTGCCATTCACAATCCATCCTCTAAATGAACAATCTCTGGCTGTTGAAGGAATGGTTGCTTGACATATACCGTTTGCCAATGCCAATCCAGCTAAAGGAAATTGGTTTGGAAAGGCATCGCGCCAAGTTTTATTTGGTTTAGGAAAAGGAGGCATCGGGTATTTTGGCATGTGGTAGGTTTCTGGTTTGTAAAAACCGCCTCGTCGTCCCCAACTTCCAAGTAATGCATTAAGTATTGCAACCGCCCGTAAACGTTGCGTATCGTCGCCGTACCATGTTACATGCCTACCCGGATGAATAATTACAGCGGGAGCGGCATTGGACATTTCGCGTGCCGTTTCACGAATGATATTTGGTTTAATAGTGGTTATACCATAAGCCCACTCGGGTGTTTTATCTTTTACATGTGCTTTTAGTTGTTCAAATCCAGAGGTATATTTCTCAACATACGCTTTATCATAGCGTTCTTCCTCTATTATTACATTAATCCATGCTAACAATAAAGCCAAATCGGTTGCTGGTTTTATAGGTAACCAAAATTTTGATTTACTTGCCGCAGTTGAAAATCGAGGATCAACGGTTATGATGCTTGCTCCTTTATCAATGGCATCCGACATTTCCTGCACTTGTCCGTTGTGCATATTCTCCCCAATGTGAGAACCAATGAGCACTAAACAACGTGTATCTCTAATATCAGTATTTTCCGGAGAACCCACTTCTTCTCCAAATGTAGCTATCCATGCAACTTCTCGTGGCCCTCTGCATTGAGCATACGAGGGAGCGGCTATATTATCTGAGCCATACGCTCTAAGTAAATCACCAAAATATTTTCCTCCTGAACCATGAGTAAATAAAGCTAAACATTCGGGACCATGCTCAGCTGCCAATTTTTTCATCTTCTCAGCAATATAGGTAAATGCCTCGTCCCAAGACACTTCTCTAAACTCTTGCGTACCTCTTGTATTGGTGCGAATTAATGGTTTCTTAAGCCTATCTTTATCATTATACATTCCCAATCCGCCAGTTCCCCTTGGGCAAAAACGTCCGTTCGAATGTTGATCGTCGTCGTTCCCTATTATCTTCCAAATATCTCCTTTGTCATCCTTATATACCCAGCCGGCGCATTTCCAAAAACACACTTCACAATAGGTGGGCGTTCGCGTCAAATCAATGCTCATATCGCTTATGGCGCCTGTTGAAGTGTTTATCATTTTGTAAATACCTCCTCCAACTGCCAATGCTCCTGCACTAAGTGCCGAGATTTTAATGAATTGTCGCCGTGTAGTCATTCCTAGTATAAATGTAAATTTGTTTGTGAATTACAAATATGTAAATATATAGATGTATATATAATTATATTCAAATTTACAAAATAATATTACATCCGCATATCTTCTGGGCAATTAAAATTTGTAAAAATATTTAAATAATTAGATGAGTTCTGAAAGGGAACATCTACTATACAATGCGGAACTTTATTAATAAAATCGAGCATTTTAAGCTTATCGTGCCGAATGGATTCTTCCAATGAAGGCAACAGTTTTTTCGAATAAACGCCACATAGCGGTTCAATTTTATTATCCCCATGTTTTGGTATGATTAAGTTATGTTTATCCGACTGCTTTAATAGGAGTTTAAGCAAGGATGGGGTAATAAAAGGCATATCGCAACTTAAAAATAAGTTAATCTCTGTTTGTGATTTATTTAATGACGATAAAATTCCAATAATGGGCGCTTGAATTAACAACTCGTCATGCCAAACCTCGCATCCAGTAAAGCTATAAGCATCTTTGTTTGAACTTATCACTACTTTATCGCACACGCATTTTAATGTTTTAATAGCATAGTTTATTAATGGCTCTCCATTAAAAATCATCAATGATTTGTCGGTACCCATTCGTCGGCTTTGCCCTCCGGCAAGTACAATGCCAGTTATATGTGTTGAATGTATCAATGCGAATCAATATTATGTAACATATTTAATGAATGTTCAATGGTTTTTAATATCTCATCCAAATATTCGTTAACCGCTTTCGGGTGGCCTGGCAAAACATAGATAAGACTTTGATTAATAGTGCCCGCAAGGCTTCTGCTGATAAGTGCATTCGGATGTATGCTCCCGTATTTTGTACGAATATATTCCATAATACCAGTTATCTCCTTGCTAAGCATTGGACGAATTACATCAGGACTTATGTCTCTAATACCAATACCAGTACCACCAGTAGTAATTATGATGTCATAATCATTTTTAACACTTTGAAGGATTTCGTTTTGTAGTAAAGCTGCTTCATCAGGCAATATATTTAATTCAATACTACTGTCTCTACCACTCTCAGCAAAGTATTTTTCAACCAAACCCCTTGCCAATGGGCCACTGCTATCAATATACTCACCGCGACTCGCTCTATCACTTAGGGTAATAATTTTTATTTTAATCACCTTTTTTACATAATACAAAACATCACCAGCTTGTATGCTACCTCCTTTTATTACTCTGCAAAATATGCCTTCTTTGGGCATTACACAATCGCCGGTTTCTTTAAATATATTGCATTTTTCACCATGACATTTCTTTCCAATCTGTGTAACCTCCAAAATAATTTTTTCAGATTCAATTCGGTCAAAAGGTTTCATCCTAAAGAGCTCTATTCCTTCGGTAGTAATGTTTTCAGCAAACTCACCAAAACGTATTTGCTTATTGTATTGTTTAGAATATTTGTCAATACTTTCTTTCCCTAATAAACTAATTTGCCTATGCCAATTACCAGAATGAGCATCCCCTTCTATTCCAATATTCGTAATATGAATAGTATCTACGGGCGTTTTAATTATGCCTTTTTTATCTGATACATTTACCGAAAGTACTTTTATTTCTTGCATAATATACATTTGTTTTTAGCATTTTGTTTTTTCCTTGAGTTCTATTTTTTCAATCTTCATTTTCTTATCAACCGCTTTGCACATATCATAAATAGTAAGAAGTGCTACGCTAACAGCTGTTAATGCTTCCATCTCAACTCCTGTCTTTCCAGTACACCGCACTTCACTATTTACTCGTACACCATCTTTCTCAATGCTTGCATTCACCAATATTTTTTCAAGCAATAAAGAATGGCAGAGAGGAATGAGTTCCGCTGTTCTCTTGGCTGCTTGAATGCCGGCTATTTCAGCAACCGTAAGGACATCCCCTTTCTTCATGGCATTCTCTTTAATTAAGCTTAATGCCTCCATAGAAATAATTATTTTGCCGCTCGCTTTAGCAACTCGATAGACGATCTCTTTGTCCTCAACGCCAACCATTCGTGCTTTTCCTTCTTTATTTGTATGCGAAAATGTCTTTGCCATAATTATCCTCCAATATTATAAAATTGCCCCTTAGTGTTTTTGCATCCTTTAAGTGGTTTGCTGTATAATGCTGCTATTATTGCTTTTTCAGCTCCCATCAACCTTACCGAAAATTCTTGTTCATTAAACAAACAAGGTTTTATCATTCCATTTGCGGTTAAGCGAAGCCTATTACAAATACTACAATTGCCACCAGTGCCTCCATCAACAATTGAAAATTCACCCGTTTCGAGATGCATTTGTTGAATAAAACGTAAGCCTAAATTTTTAGGCCTACAATAATTTTTTAAATCATTTATTTCTTCCTGAGTCGTTGAGGTAAAAAGAACACAGTTAATTTTTATAGGTAATAATCCTGCCTCAAGAGCTGTGTCAATACCTCTAAGCACATTGCTAATATCGCCACCTCTGGTTATTATTTTATAATTATCCTCATTCAAAGTATCAATACTTATATTTACCCTATTTAATCCTGCTTCTTTTAGTTCAAAAGCATTTTCATGCAAATTTTGTCCATTGGTAGTCATTGACAGATCTTCTATCCCATCAATCTTTGCGAGCATTTGTACAAGCGACACAATTCCTTTGCGCACTAGTGGTTCGCCACCAGTAAGGCGTATTTTATTTATGCCAAGGTTTACCGCAACTTTTGCAATTGATACAATTTCCTCAAAACTCAAAATGTCTTGATGTGTCAATTGCGCCACGCCTCCTTCAGGCATACAGTAGACACAGCGTAAATTACATCTATCGGTAACGGAGATGCGCAAATAATTTATATGTCGCTTATATTGGTCGTACACGAACTATTTCTCCTTTCATAATTGTATTAACTCCAATAGGTACTTCCATAATACCATGTGCTTGAGTGTATGAATGAATATGTGCAGAGCCATGATATGCAATAGGAATCACACTTCCTCTTTCAGATATTTTTATAGGCAGTAAAAATAGTTGATCGTTTTTCTTTCTGCTATAGTCTGATTCTAAAGGGAGATAGAAGTAATTCGATTTATAGCAATGGCCCATTAAAGCCAGTAATAATGGTTTAACTAGTATTTCAAACTGAACATAGGCAGAAACTGGATTACCTGGCATACCAAAAATATAATGATTATTTTTTTTACCATACAAATTATGTTTGCCTGGTTTTACCAGTAATCCATGAAAGTTTACCCTAACATCTAATGACTTTAGAATTTCAGGAACATAATCATAATCGCCAACGGATACCCCTCCTGAAACAATTGTGAGATCGAATTGGCTAAGCATTTTAGATAGTATGGTTTGTAATTCGTCTTTATTATCTTTAGACAATACAATATTCTCTGGCATAATGCCATGTTTTATAAACTGTGCTGCTAGTTGATAGCCGTTAGTATCACGAATTTTTGAGCCACTTGGTTTCTCAGATGGAGGTATTAATTCACTACCCGTTGATAAAATGCCTATGCTTGGTTTTTTATATACTTCAGGTTGTACACAACCAACTGCAGCTAACATGGCAATATGTGATGCTTGTATTATTTCTCCTTGGGTAAGTATGATATCTCCTTGTCTTATATCTTCGCCAGTATAACATATATTAGCATGATCGGATAATTTAATGCATCGAATTTTATCATCAATAATTTCAACATGTTCTTGCATTAACACTATATCGGCCCCTTCAGGCACAATAGCTCCAGTCATTATGCGTGCACACTGATTTATATCGATCTTCTTTTGAGGTATTACCCCTGCCGGAATTTCTTCAATGACTTCCAAAAGATTATTCAGATCCAATTTTCGACATGCATAGCCATCCATTGCGGATTTATTGAATGGTGGCATGTCAACATCTGAATAAACCGAATTACTGAGTATACGACCATAGGATTCAAGTAACGAAACCGACTCAGTATTTAGGGGCTTGGTTGTTTCAATTATTATAGATAGGGCTTGTTCAAGAGTAATCATATTTGTTTTCTCAGGTTCCATCGCTTATTTGATAATTGTATTTGATGTATATTGAAATCGATAGATGTCCCGTTAAAAGTAATGAATTGATCGGCTTGTTGTATTCGTTCAAAAATGCTAACTTTATCTTGTTGACTATCACTTCGACTCATCATTAAAAATATACCGGGTACAATATATTTACGGAGTCCACCCGATTCACATATTATAGGAGTATTTGGCGAAATGTTTTGCGAAATAATCTGAAGCGCATCCATTAGATATTCATCACTAGACATAACAAAAAACGACTTCAGAGCACCAGCCTTAAGCATTAAACTACTGTCTTTTTGTTTATTTAAATTACATTCAATACCTACATATAAATCTTTCCTATTTATTAATATTATATCCGTTTCATCAATTGAATGAAAATGCGAAGATATTTTAATTGAAGCGATTGAGTGTTGTTTGAATGCTTTAATAATAGCACATATCAAAGTTGTTTTACCTGAATTACGGCCAGTGCCAGCAACAAGAAGTATTTCAGGTTTTGTAATCATATTATTAGATGATGATAAGTTTAAAACTGGCCATTAGTAATACGAGAGCTAAAATATATTTCAGTTTATCCGATGCAATTTTAAAAGTACCGCTATACGATCCAGCAAATCCGCCAATAACAGCGATGATTATCCATAAAACAATATTTGAATTTAATAAAACACCCGTTTTAAGTACACCAAATAATCCGGCTAGTGAATTAAAAAAAATAAATATTGCTGAAGCTGCAGCAGCTTCTTTTAAACTGGCCCACGATAGTAAAATAAGCAAAGGACTTAAAATAATACCTCCGCCAATGCCAATCATTCCGGAAAAAAAGCCTAAAACTGCACCAATTAATAATGCAGGTATAATAGGAACAATTCTCGTTGTTTCATTAGTAAGCTTTGGCATTAGTAGCATGCGACCAACTGCAATAATGAGAAAAACACCTAAAATAATTTTATAAGTATAAGGCTCGATAGTAATTACCGAAGCCATAAATGCAAAGGGAATGGATGTGATCAAGAAAGGGAATGCAATTTTCCATTTAAAAAATCCACCTCTATAAAAACTTATTAAGGCAATGGCTGAAACAAAAATATTGAGAATAAGTGCTGTTGATTTAATAGTTTCAGGGAGGAAACTAAACAATGCCATTAAGGCAAGGTATCCGCTAGCTCCACCATGACCTACAGAGGAATATAGAAACGCAACAAAAAAAAGGGACAAAAGAAATAAATATTCCATATTCATTTAATTTCTCGTATTCCCGAAGAAAAAATAGTGCAATATGACGCTATTGCAGCCATATTGTTTTCTCCTTTCCAAATTCAGGAATATTTTTCCTTCGGGAGGCACAAACGTTTCCTATTGTACCCATAGGTTAGCCATTTCGTATGATATTCATTTAGAAATGACAACTCGGAGTTATTATTCAAAAATACTAAAACTAATTTTAAATGATCGTCCTTTTCAAATGATATTAAAAAGATGTAGTTGATTTTTGAGTGGCATCCCTTATGTAATACTCTGCTTCACTTCTACTAATTGCACTATCTTTCAAAAAAGGAACAAACGCTACCAAAGCTGTAGTGTTGAACAGAGCTAAAGACAGTGTAATTGGATATTGTAAAATTTACGAAATTTCATTGCATTAATTAAGGTAAAAAAAAATCCCATTATATGTATTTTTTGACCTATAGTTCAACACGGAGAGTCGTATTAGGTAAAATAATAAGTTCATAGATATTTATGTGATTTCCTATGATTCTCATATTCATATATATAAATACTTTATGCAGTCTGCTCTAATTTTATTAATCTACAAAAGGAAAACTGATTCTACATTATCATACACCAAGGTCATGCTTTAGCTTAGCAATTTGATATTTAGGTAGAATGGTATAATATAAAAAAAACAATTAGAATCCCTGACGGGATTTGCTGAGTTGTTTTAATAATTTTTACCGAAA
>JBBRXJ010000089.1:0-13383 GCA_038248505.1 Bacteroidales bacterium | reverse complement strand
TTCATGGGGAAAATAAGTACTAAAATCAAGTAAATTCATTGGATTTTTTACTTGCAAAGGTAATTATTTTTCATTGGGTGCAAAAACGGATAGTCATTAAATCTTTTATCTGGCAAGGCGTCTTTTTGAATCACTTTAAATTTGTTATGTTGCAGTATATTAGTATTATATAATTCATTTTTGTCTATAAGAGCACCTATGTTTTTAAAAACGGATATTAATATGGTATACCAATATTTTTTTTGCCTTATGTTTTTGTATAGAGTATTCATGGTTTTTATAAAAAGATACCCTATTTATCTCTTATGTAGCACTATATAAGGAATTAGTAAGGTGTGTCTCCTTATATTCTAAATTTTGATTGAACTTTTGTTCCTCTTAAAATGGGAAGCGGATCATATCGAAAGATCTTAATCAATACCTTATTTTATCTACCATACTATCAGTAAAAGTCTGAATGATATATATTGGGAATAATCATTATCATGTCAAATAAAATTGGATATAAAACCATTAAACAGGTTTAATCATATGATTAGTGTCCATCCGTGTTTTTCAATAAATTTTGTATCTTGCAAAAAAAAGAAGTCATGAACACAAGCGAATTAAAAACAAGTATAATTAAGGCTATTAAAGCAGCATCTCAAAATACAAGTCAGTATAAAATTCTTATTGATGATAAGAGTCTGAAGCCAACAAAAAATGATTTTCTATTTTTTATAAAACCCGAACTTACCATGCAAGATGGCAAAATCAAATTAGATGCGGTTTTGGATCTTATACTTGAACGTATAAATAGTTTTGGCTTAACAATTGCTTCTGTTGGTGTATTGTCATCGCAATACTTAAATGAATTTGATATCATTGCTCAGCATTACGGAGTCATAAATAGAATTTCGCGCCATGCAAAACAAACACTTACAGATGAAGCAAAAAAGAAATTTGAAGAGATTTATAAGAAGGACTTTCATACAAGTGAAGTATTAGGAAGTCTCGAATTCATTACGGCATTTCCTGAATTTACGCCACTTACTCTCGACTATCTGTGGCAGAATAAGAAATTTGAAAAGCTCGCAGGCGGCACTTATTCACTTGATCTGAATTTTAACGGACGTGAAGTATTTCTTATAAATGGGTTTCACCCTCGTCAATTAGATCATTTTACTCGTAACGGAAGAAGTATTGTAACCTTTACACTATCGGGAGATTTAAACTGGGCTAAAGCTCGCAACGAATTTATTGGAGCTACCAATCCTGCTGTAGCTAATGAAGGCAGCTTACGTCGTACTTTTTTTGAGAAACAAAATGAATTAGGCTTACCAGCCATTTCATCAAGCTGGAATGGGGTGCATCTCTCTGCAGGCCCTATTGAAGGCTTAGTTGAACTTATGCGATACAACTCAAATTTTAGTGAAGGCATTTCTCATTTGCCAAAAGATTATCGTATGGGTAAGTTGCTTTTTGAAAATTTTGACCCAAATACACTTAACGGCTTTTTAAACAATGCAAGCCTAAACTTTGAAGGAAAAAGAACAAACACTTTTGATTTAACCGAAGAAAAAGATTCAGATGAAGCCATAACTCTTCTGAAAAAAGCGAGTTTTTTATAGTTCGTTTTTAAGACTACCTTACCAGAGGGTAAAAAGCATCTTCAATATGCTCAACAGTCCAATTACCGTTGAGGGCAAGTACTGAAACAATATCGAAGCGAGTTTCGCAGTCGCGCTCATTCTGCTGTAAATAGGCATCGGCAGCGGCTATAATTTTACGTTGCTTGCTCAGGGTAACTGCCTCACGTGGATCTTCAAATTCAAGATGCGATCGGGTCTTTACCTCAACAATTACTAACACACCCGCTTTCTCAGCAATTATATCAATTTCTTTGTGACCAAAACGCCAATTACGCTCAAGTATTTTAAAATTATTAGATATAAGGTGTTGTGTAGCAATGTTTTCTCCTTCTTCTCCCAGTTTTGTTTGTTCTTTCTTCATATTTTATTAAGTGCTAACGAAACTTTTTTGCTTTTTGATAGTATAAATATAAGTAAAATTAGGGGAATGCAGAAAAAAATACTCGCATTAATTTTCGCTATTATGCTGTTATTCTGTTCTTTATATTCATTTTCGGGTGAGTTTGAAGGGCGGATTAAGATTGTGAAGCAAACAGTGTATGATAGCTGCTATTATTATTATCAGGTTAAAGGTGAATTGGTTCGTATTGATGAGTTTACACCTGATAATAAGCTAGTCAGTTCAACTATTATCAACCTTAAGGAGGAAAAAATCTTTTATATTAATCCGCTCCAGAAATTATATAAAGAGGTTGGATATGTTAAGCCTATTATAGCTCCTTCGCCTAATTATATTGTTATAAAAACGGATAACACTAAGGTAGTTAATGGTTTTGTATGCTACCAATGGCGTGTACGAAACAAAGAGAAGAATAGTGAAATAGCTTATTGGGTTACTAAAGGTGCATTTGGTTTTTATAATGATGTGTTAAAAATAGTAGCAAATAGCGGTAATTACACTGATTTTTTTAATCATATTCCTAATACTGAGGGCTATCTGCCTATTTTAACCGTTGAAAACAATATGGTGCGTTATGAAAAAATGCGATTATTTGTAACTCAGGTTCATCAAGAACAAGTTAATGAAAGTGTTTTTAAAGTGCCATCGAACTATAAAAAATATGAGCAATAGCTAAAAGAGCTATGTTTAATATGGTACATTAGTCTATATTATTGCATTTCTTACATTGTTACAATCGTTTCTTCCTTTTTTACCTCAAGTGAAATATTTCTCCCCATTATTAAAGGAAAATTTGTGGCCTCGTGCCCGGCAGGAAAGTTAGATACAATAGGGAAATCATAACTTTTAGTATAGAATTTAATGATTTCAATTGCTTCCATACCATAGTTAGGTGTTGTATTCTTAATTTCAGTAAAGTAGCCTAATATTAGGCCACGTAGCCGATCAAATTTCTTACTTTGTTTCAAATTAATAATCATTCGCTCAATGTGATAAATATTCTCGTTTATGTCTTCAATAAATAAAATTTTATTTCGCGTATCAATTTCTAAATCTGTAGCCTGTAAGCTATAAAGTATAGATAGATTTCCTCCAGTTAATCTCCCTTTCGCTGTTCCAATTTTATTTTGCGTGTCTTTTTGTATGTGGTAACTTTGCTTTTTTCCTTTTAGAATAGTTAGAAGGCTTTCAAAAGATACCTCATTAGTTCCGCATTCAGGTATATGTTTGGCCATTTGGCCATGAATACTCTCAACACCAATTTTAGCTAACATGCTGTGCAAAATACTAATATCGCTAAATCCAATGAGCCATTTAGGGTTCTTCAGGAACTTCGTTAAATCGAGTTGTTCAGCAATTCTTATGGTACCAAAGCCACCACGGGCACATAGTATGGCTTTAACAGATGGGTTATCTATCATTGTTTGCAAATCGCTAAGTCGTTCTTTGTCTTTTCCAGCAAAGAATCCATCGGCCTTATAAAGATGATCGCCCGTTTTAACTTTAAAACCTTCGGCTAAAAGTCGTTTTTGAGCTCGTTCAATATCTTCAAATTTAGTTATTCCAGCTGGTGCAACAATGCCAATAAGGCTTCCGGATTTTAGATAGGGTGGGGTGAGCATGTTTTATGGATAATACGGTTCGGAAAAATGATTGTCTGTCTGTAAAAATATATAAAACCTTGTATCTTTGCTAAAATTATATTTTTTCCTTTATTCAATAGCAATTTGCAATGAAAGAGTTTAAGCGTTACATGATTACAGCGGCTTTGCCGTATGCCAATGGCCCAATTCATATTGGTCATTTAGCGGGAGTATATATTCCTGCCGATATTTATGTTCGCTATTTAAGAATGCGTGGAACCGATGTTAAATTCGTTTGTGGCTCCGATGAGCATGGGGTTCCAATAACTATTAAGGCACGTAATGAAAATGTTTTGCCTCAGGTAATTGTTGATCGTTATCATGAAATAATAAAGAAATCATTCACTGATTTTGGTATTCATTTTGATAAGTACTCGAGAACTACTAGTAAAGTTCACTTCAAGATGGCATCTGATATTTTTACTACCATCAATGATAAAAATGGTTTCGTTGAAAAAGAATCAGAGCAATACTATGATGAAAATGCAAATCAATATTTAGCCGATCGTTATATTACAGGTACCTGTCCGCATTGTGGCAATGAAAAAGCTTATGGCGACCAGTGTGAGAAATGCGGAACAACCTTGAATGCACTTGATTTAATTAATCCGCAATCGGTACTGAGTGGTAGTAAGCCTGTGCTGAGGAAAACAAAGCATTGGTATTTGCCACTTGAAAAGCATGAAAAATGGTTACGTGACTGGATTGTTGGTGACCACAAAGAATGGAAAGTAAACGTTGCTGGTCAGTGTAAATCGTGGCTCGATATGGGTTTGCAACCACGTGCTGTGAGTCGTGATCTCGATTGGGGTATCCCCGTTCCTTTAAAAGACGCTGACGGCAAAGTGCTTTATGTATGGTTTGATGCCCCTATCGGTTATATATCAGCAACAAAAGAACTAGCTCAAGAACAAGGTTTTGATTGGGAGTTGTATTGGAAGAATGATGATACTCGATTGATACATTTTATTGGTAAAGATAATATTGTTTTTCATTGTATTGTCTTTCCTGCCATGTTAAAGGCTGAAGGAAGCTACATCTTACCTGATAATGTACCGGCAAACGAATTTTTAAATCTCGAAGGAGATAAAATCTCAACATCACGTAACTGGGCTGTGTGGTTGCATGAGTATTTGTTAGATTTTAAAGACAAACAAGATGTGTTACGCTATACTCTTACCGCTAATGCTCCTGAAACAAAGGATAATGATTTTACATGGAAAGATTTTCAAGATAGAAATAATAATGAGTTAGTAGCTATTTTAGGAAATTTTGTGAACCGAACATTGGTGTTAACTCAAAAGTATTATGAAGGCGTAGTGCCTATACCACTTGATTTTAAAGACTACGATATTCAAAGTTTAAAAGAAATTGATGCACTTAAAAAATCTATTGAGGAATCTATTTCATTATTCAGGTTTAGAGAGGCATTAAAATTGGCAATGGATATGGCTCGTGTGGGAAATAAATACCTTGCCGATATGGAGCCATGGAAGCTTATTAAAACAGATGCAGAACGAGTAAAAACTATAATGTATGTAGCATTACAGATTACGGCAAATCTTGCAATTGTTTTTAATCCATTCTTGCCTTTTACTGCCGCTCGATTACGCAACTTCCTGAATATGGATGATCAGAATTGGGATGCTATTGGAGGTTTTGCAAATGGTAAGGTAAATGAGTTAATAAAAGCAGGACATAAAATTAACGAACCCGTTTTACTCTTTGATAAAATTGAAGATGATGCTATTGAGTTGCAGAAACAAAAATTAGCCGAATCAAAAAAAATGAATGCCGCAGTATCTTCAGTGCAGTTACAACGAGAGAATGTGAGCTATGACGATTTTTCAAAAATGGATATTCGTGTTGGTAAAATTTTGGAAGCAGAGAAGCTTGCTAAAACTAAAAAACTAATGAAGCTTACCATTGATACTGGTATTGATAAACGTACCGTAGTTTCAGGTATAGCCGAGTATTTTGAACCCGCTCAAATTATTGGTAAGCAAGTTTGTATTCTCATAAATCTTGAACCACGCGAAATAAAAGGCATAACATCACAAGGCATGATATTGATGGCAGAAAATGCCGAAGGCGTTTTAACTTTTGTGCAGCCTGATAAGGAATTTATGAATGGCGCGGTGGTTAAGTAAATTGAGGTTTTGAGAGTTGAAAAGCTGAATGCCAGTTCGGTCACTGAGCTTCTCCGCCATGGCGGAGAAGCTACCATACACTCATCACTCAGCAGCGGCGGATCACTAAAACGGTTTTACTTCACCGGTGCCTGTAACCTTATGTTTTAACTCAATAGGACGAGTGCGATATGAAATAGTACCTGAACCTGATATCAGTGCATCAAGTAAATTCCAAGCCCACACTATAATTTGGCCAGAGCCTGAAATGGTTGCATAGCATCCACTTTGCTCTAAATCGTAGGCTCTAATATTTCCTGAACCGCTAACTATTAAATCGCTTTGTGTCGTATAGCCCTGCATTTCTATTAATCCCGAGCCCAAGAGTTCGCCGTAAATATAGTCGCAATCTACATTAAAGAGATTTAAGGTTCCTGAACCCGATAATATAGCACGTAACCTTGATGTATTTAAGCGATCGATTTGTAGTAGCCCGCTACCCGAAAGCTCTACACTGCTGAGATCGGGAACGTTAATGTAAACTTGAATTGGCTTATCGGTGCGAATACACTTACGTGTGTTCTTTTTAATTACTAAATTATTTGAACCGTCTACTTCTGTTGAGATATAAGAAAGTGCATTCTGATCTCCATCAAGTGTAACGCTATATCCAAGTGTGTCTTGTATAATATATACGGCAAAGTCTCCTTCTGAAATTATTCCTGAAAAACCAGATGCACTTCGTGATTCCTGAACAAGATGGTTATCTCCTTTTACACACTTCCATCTTTCGCATGAGCTGAATCCAAGGTTTCCAATAACTAAGAAGAGAAATAAAACTTTGCTGTTTTTCATAGTGTTTGCTGTTTTTTTATAAAGATACATTTTTTTCATTTAACGTTTAGGATTACCCTATATTACAGACGATATTTTTTGTGAGATTAGCTTATAAATTGTTTATTAGGTTTTTATTGTGAACTTAAATAAAGAGCGTAATAAAAAGCATTCAATTTCTTAAGCTTTTTTCTTTTTAAAATATTTAAAAAAAAGAAAGGCAATGAATACAAAGGCAGCATATTTAAATGGTATACCTATAAAATCTCCAAAGCGGCAATATAAAGTGATCTCGGAGTTTGCCTTTATTTTTTCTCTTAAACCACCTCTTTGCCACCAAACAAGTTGTTTTACAATTTCACCTCGCTGATTGATAAAGCCTGATATACCTGTATTGGCAGAGCGAACAACTGAGCGACGCGTTTCAATTGCGCGTAAACAGGAGAAACGCATGTGTTGTTTGTAACCAAAAGTATTGCCCCACCAGCCATCATTCGTTAATACGCAAATTACTTCAGCACCATTTTTAATATAGCCGCTAACAAATTCGCCAAAAACCGATTCGTAGCATATAACAGGCGCAAGTTTTAAACCTGCGGGACTAACAAAAACGGAGCGGTTTTTTTGTGTGCCTCTGCTGCCCGTAATTCCTCCTAAATCTATTGACAAGCGATCAAGTATTTTCATGTATTGCGGGTAAGGCATCATTTCAACCCCTACTACTAATTTTGATTTATGATAAACCGATATGTTGAGTGATGTGTCAATTTGTGCTGCTGAATTGTAGCTATCGTACCAATGTTCATCGTCTATCCGTCGAGCAGTTGGTGTTATCTCTGATGAATGGTGGTACATCTGATGTAAATCTAATCCTGTTATATAGGAAGCTGAGGGGAATTTTTTGATCAACTCACGCATTCTTATAATGGAAGGATGAAAGTTTAATGCGCCAATCCACATATTATTACCGATGGATGTTTCAGGAGCAAGAAATAGTTTAGTGTTTGCTGTACCTAATGAATCAGCTATATTTAGCATAATAGATAATTGATCATCAGAAGTCATTGAGTCAAATTTTTCATTATATGGATCAATGTTGGGTTGTATAACTACCACTTCATATTCTTTTCCTTTTTCAGTATAGGAGTAGAAGAGAATGAATGATATTAATATAGGTAGTATGATAATAGCAATAATGGAGGCGAGGAATTTTGTATTTAATTTTCTCAGCAAGTAATAATTTTTAATAAA
Source organism: Bacteroidales bacterium (assembly GCA_038248505.1). GTDB lineage: Bacteria > Bacteroidota > Bacteroidia > Bacteroidales > JBBRXJ01 > JBBRXJ01. The sequence continues at coordinate 5,495 of JBBRXJ010000089.1, read as the reverse complement.
TAGTAAAATAAGTAAGTTGCATGCTAAAATCCATAATGTGCCACCCAAAATACCAGTATATTCATACCATTGAATAAGTTTTGTGTCATTCATAAATGAATGCCCTAAATTTAACCAAGGCCAGTTCATTTCAGCATTAAAATAGAATTGTTCAAAGCCAATCCAAAAGGCAAAAAGACTAAAATAGCCCCAATTTCGGCCAAATCTTTTTGAGCTTATATGAAATAGCCAAAACATAACTGCATATAGACCTGAATTGGCAATAATTGTGCCAATGGCACCTCCTGGTGTGGCATTCCAAATCCACCAAGCACTTATGGTATTCCATATTATAAATGAGAGCCAGGCAGCTACAAAAACGTAACGGCTTTTATAATTTTCTTTAAAAGCCTTGTCTTCAAATAATAGAATAGGAACAAGAGCAATAAGAGAGAAAATACCAGTAAACCCAGGGATAAAACCTAGTGCCATAAGAACTCCTGTGGAGAGAATTAATAATGAAGGCTTTTTGAACATATACGTATGATTATTAGACCTCAAATGTAATAGCTTTCGTCTTAAAATAAGCATAGTAAATAAAAAAATAATCATCTTAAAATAGTAGGATTAGAGGGTGTATTCTAATGATTATCAATTAGCAAACTTTGCATCCGAATCGCTTTTAAACTTTGGGGGCAAAACGTGACCATTCAATAAAAAAAATGCTAATTTTGTTGCTATACTAAATCATAAGAAAATACATTTATGGCACAGGTAAAAGGCGAAATTATACAGATCATTGGTCCAGTTGTAGACATTAGTTTTGAAAAGGGTGGCGAGCTGCCTAATATTCATGATGCAATGGAGGTGAAACGCTCAGATGGTGAAATTCTGATAGTTGAGTGTCAGCAACATATTGGTGAGAACTCTGTAAGAGCCATTGCTCTTGATTCAACAGATGGTTTATCGCGTGGCATGGAAGTAGTTTCAACTGGTAAGCCAATTCTTATGCCTATTGGTGAGCAGGTAAAAGGACGTTTGCTCAATGTTATAGGTAACCCTATTGATGGTATTGATGGAAAAAAACCGCTTGACAAAACAGGTGGATATCCTATTCATAACAACCCTCCCTTGTTTCAGGATTTAAAAACAGAATCAGAAGTTTTGTTTACGGGTATTAAGGTTATTGATTTGCTTGAGCCTTATGCTAAAGGAGGTAAGATTGGTCTCTTTGGAGGAGCTGGCGTTGGAAAAACGGTAGTTATTATGGAGTTGATTAATAATATAGCTAAAAAATACTCAGGTCTTTCTGTATTTGCTGGAGTTGGTGAACGTACGAGAGAAGGTAACGACTTACTCCGAGAAATGATTGAGTCAGGCGTTATTAGATATGGTGAAGAATTTAAGAAATCAATGGAAGCTGGAGGCTGGGATTTATCCAAAATAGATAAAGAAGAGCTAAAGAAATCACAAGCTACATTGGTGTTTGGGCAAATGAATGAACCTCCTGGAGCTCGTGCTGCGGTAGCATTATCAGGTCTTACTGTTGCTGAGTCTTTCCGCGATGGTGATAAAGATTCAGGTGGTCGTGATATTTTATTTTTTGTGGATAATATTTTCCGCTTTACCCAAGCAGGTTCCGAGGTTTCGGCATTGCTAGGTCGTATGCCAGCTGCTGTGGGTTATCAACCTACTTTAGCTACTGAAATGGGTATGATGCAAGAACGTATCACCTCAACCAATAGAGGTTCAATAACATCTGTTCAAGCTATCTATGTTCCTGCAGATGACTTAACCGATCCTGCACCTGCAACTACCTTCTCACATCTTGATGCAACTACTGTTCTTGACCGTAAAATATCTGAATTAGGTATATATCCTGCTGTTAATCCGCTTGAATCCTCTTCGCGTATTCTTAGTGCAGATATTGTTGGGGTTGAACATTATGAAACCGCTCAACGTGTAAAAATGATACTTCAACGTTACAAGGAATTAATGGATATTATTGCCATTCTTGGTATGGATGAGCTTTCAGAGGAGGATAAATTGGTGGTGCATAGAGCAAGACGCGTACAACGTTTTCTTTCACAGCCATTTCACGTTGCAGAGCAATTTACCAGTCTTGCTGGTGTTTTTGTTAATTTGGAGGATACCATAAAAGGTTTCAATATGATTCTTGATGGTCAGGTTGATAAATATCCTGAAGCAGCATTTATGATGGTTGGTACCATTGAAGATGCAATTGCAAAAGGCGAAAAGATACTTGCTGAATCAAAAAACTAAGAAAGCTAACGCAATATGCATATTGAGATTATAACTCCCGATCGAAAGATATATTCTGGTGAAATAAGCCTGATAAAGGTGCCTGGAAGTAATGGTTTTTTTGAAATATTAAATAACCATGCACCAATTATTTCTACACTTGAGGAAGGGAAAATAAAAATTATTACCACTGAGAAAGAAATAAAATACTTTCATTTATCGGGTGGTCTTATTGAAGTAAAAGATAATAGTATTATTCTTTTAGCTGAATCAATAGAGCCAGCAAAAGCATAGTTTTAAAGTATTAAACAAAAAAAAGCTCTCGTTATGAGGGCTTTTTTGTTTTGTATTTAAATCTCAAATTTTTTTGTTTTGAGTTTTATTCATTCTTTTTTGTCCAATGATCCTTTAATGTTACAGTACGGTTAAATACCGGCTTTCCTTCTTTGCTATATTTACTATCAACGCAGAAATACCCTAAGCGTTGAAATTGAAATATATCACCAGCTTTAGCGTTTTTTACTGATGGTTCAATAAATGCATTAATTATTCGTATTGAATTTGGATTAAGATTGTCAAGGTATGTTTTGCCTTCTTCAACATCGGCAGGATCTTCATCCATAAACAAACGATCATACAATCGAACCTCCATGCTTAGAGCTTGTGGAATACTAACCCAGTGCAAAGTGCCTTTTACTTTCTTATTACTATTTTCGGATCCACTTCGTGTGTTAACATCATAGCTGCAGTGTACTTCACTAATATTTCCAGCAGCATCTTTTATTACTTCTTCACATTTAATTATATATGCATTTTTTAGGCGTACCTCGCCACCTGGGCACAAACGGAAAAATTTCTTGGAAGGATTTTCCATAAAATCATCACGTTCAATATAAATCTCTCGTGAGAAAGGCATTTCACGTGTTCCAGCATGTTCGTCGTCCTGATTATTTTCGGCTATCATATACTCCGTTTTTCCTTCGGGATAGTTAGTGATAACCAATTTTAGAGGATCAAGTACAGCCATAACGCGTGGAGCTTTTTTATTTAAATCTTCGCGGAGGCAGAATTCAAGTAGTGCTACATTAATAACATTCTCGCGTTTTGCTACGCCAACACGTTCGGCAAAATTGCGAATAGATTCAGGGGTGTAACCTCTGCGTCGCAATCCTGATATGGTTGGCATACGTGGATCGTTCCATCCGTCAACGATTTGACATTGTACCAAATCTTGCAATAAGCGCTTACTCATTAACGTATAGGTAAGATTAAGTCGTGCAAATTCAATCTGCCGTGGTCTGTAATTTCCTTCTACAATCTGATCAAGGAACCAATCGTATAAGGTACGATGTACTTCAAATTCGAGTGTGCAAATAGAGTGGGTTATCCCTTCAATATAATCTGATTGCCCGTGTGCCCAATCATACATTGGGTAGATACACCATTTATTACCAGTACGGTGATGATGTGCATGACGAATACGATATAAAGCAGGATCTCGCATATGCATATTGGGTGAACCCATATCAATTTTAGCGCGCAGTAAATATTTTCCGTCGGGGAATTCCCCAGCACGCATACGATGAAATAAATCCAGGCTTTCAGCACTAGGTCGGTTACGCCATGGGCTTGCTTTACCCGGAATTGTTGGTGTACCACGACTAGCGCTTATTTCTTCGGCAGTCATTTCGCAAACATAGGCAAGTCCTTTGTTTATTAGCATTTCAGACCATTGGTATATCTGCTCGAAATAATCAGATGCATATCGTGGCTCTTCATTCCATTCAAACCCCAACCATTTCACATCTTCCATAATGGAGTCAACATATTCTACATCTTCTTTGGTCGGGTTGGTATCATCAAAGCGTAAATTGCATAAACCCTTGTACTTTTTAGCCAAACCAAAATTTAAACAAATGGATTTTGCATGACCAATATGCAGGTAGCCATTAGGTTCAGGAGGGAATCGCGTAAGTACGCGTTTCTCATTCTTGCCATCTGCAATTTCTTGTTCTATGATTTCCTCAATAAAATTGCGGTAGTTATCGGCTGCAGCGTTTGTGTCTTTTTCTGATGATAAGGTGCTCATATATAATTCAATGTAAATAAAAAAAGAATTCTTTTAACGATACTTCAAAAGTACTATGTTTTGTTTAAAAATGTTATTAAAAGCTTTACTAATTTTAGGGGGTGAAAGCCTGAAAATCTATTGTTCAGTTAGCTAGGAATAAAAAGATAAGTTTTAATTTCACAGAAGCTAAATTTTAATGAAACCCTAAATAGAATTAAATGAGCGCAAGTAAAGGTAAAATCATTATTGAGGATATGTCGTTTTATGCTTTTCATGGGCATTACGCCGAAGAACAGCTGACCGGGAACCGTTTCTTGCTTAGTCTTGAAATGGAATGCGATCTTGAAAAGGCATCAAAAAGTGACGATTTACTTGATGCATTGGATTATCAGACCGCATATGAGATAGTTAAATTAGAGATGCGTAAACCATCACATTTACTGGAACATTTAGCAGCACGAATCTTAGATACACTTGCCGCTCGATTTGGACATCAAATGCAATCAGCTACATTAAAACTCTCTAAATTGAATCCCCCTTTAGGAGGCCAAGTAGAAAAGGTAAGTGTTGTAATGACAAGAAATACAGACTAGTATTGTAAAAAAAATCCCAATCATATAAATGAATGGGATTCTGAGAGGTCTCTGGCGGATTCGAACCGCCGTACGCGGTTTTGCAGACCGCTGCCTAACCACTCGGCCAAGAGACCATTTATTTGTGGTAGCGCAAAAATAATCAATATTCCTTAATTTACAATACATCTTTAAGCGAATACCAAAGTACTAATAAGATAATCAAAACAAATCGCTTAAAACTTTTGTGATTTTTTTTAAATTTGTATTTTCGATTATGCATAATCGTATACCAATTAGCCACCTACTTTGGTATTTTAGTATGAAATTTGTCTTTGGTGTATCATTATGCATAATCAATTTGCATTATCCCAATCTGCCTATTTAATATATTTATTGATTAGTCGCTAATATACCAGTCCGTCATACTTTGGCGTTACTGAGGGTTAATTTTGAGAAAAAAAACAATTATGAATTAACTGATTTTATCTGAAAGTTCACTACAGAAGAAAGTTGCAGGGAATATTTTAAAACAATTAGAATGCGGGAAGGAGTAACGTGCAAGAAATGTGGTAATAAAAAACATTATTGGCTTGCCTCAAAATGGTAGT
>JBBRXJ010000088.1:0-13510 GCA_038248505.1 Bacteroidales bacterium | reverse complement strand
CTTTTTCACCATCTAAGTTGATGTAGCAGAGGCCAATACGATATTGCAGGTCGGAGTTATTAAACCCTCCTTTATTAACTCTTAGATAGTTAAATAATGCTTCGCGATAATCTCCATAGGCAATGAAATACTCACCGTCTTCGAAGAATTTTCGCATATCTTCCTGTTGTAGTTGCGCCTGTATGTTTGCTGCGCCAAAAAATAAAACAGCAAGAATGATTTGTAAGGCTCTTTTCAAAGTAATTTCAATTAGATAAGACAAATATACAAATATTTGCGTTTAAACTTAAATTAAAAGTATTTTCAATGTGAAATATTTTTAGTAATGACTATTTATCGTTTCTGCCTCATTAAATTTTTGATTCTGCAGAATGATACACCAAAGACAAATTTCATACTAAAATACTAACGCAGGTGGCTGAGGCATTCGCAGCGGCGAAGAAGCACTGGTATTGAAAAACCCTTATTTCATGGCGCTTCGAGAGCATTTCGATAAACTCAATGTGGCACCTGAGCGTCCTGCTTTCATCAATATATAAGAGATTTGCCTTCATTAAAAATCAGTAAAAACTAATTGGTGTACGATTGTGCAGAATCGAATTAAATTTAAATGTGATTTATATTCAATAAAAATCAGCTAATATAAAAGAGGTGTTCAATTATTCAGTATCAGTTACTATTTTGATAGTAAATTTTGAAGGTTGAATTCAATGCGAACAATGTCTTCGCGGTTTTGACCTTGTTTGTTAAAAACGGTATGATAGGCAGCGTTTCCATCCTTTACTGGGCATAAGAATACATCGTCATCTGTCGTATTTAATGGCGTTTTTAAATTAAACGGACGTTGATATTTATTATTTGCATCTAATAGTGAATAAAAGATATCAAAGCCCCCCATGGTTTCGTGTCCATTTGAGCTAAAAAAAAGTTGTTTCCCATTGTCAAGCACAAATGGAGTATGTTCATCTGCTGTACTGTTAATTATCGGTCCTGCATTAACAGGTGGACCCCATTCACCTTCGGCATCTTTAGTTGATTTATAGATGTCAAGACCACCATAACCTCCTACTCTGTTACTTGAGAAAAATAGGCTCTTACCATCTTGTGATATACAAGCGTGTGATTCCCAGTATTTTGTGTTTATGTACTTATTTAATGCCTTTATTTCTGTCCATACACTATCTACTTTTTTACTAATCCAAATCTCTCCCCCATATTCCTCAGCTCTATAAAAGTAAATCTCTTTACCATCGGTGGAGATACTCGTTGGGAAGCAATTTCCATCAACCCCTAATTGCGGAATAATATTAAAAGGCTCAGTCCATGTTCCATCTGACTTTTTTTCGCAATAATAAATAGCATCGTAAAATTTTAGTTTTGTTACATATACGAGGTATTTTTCGTCTGCCGAAACTACTGCATTAACGTTAGGCGAATTGTTATTTATGGCCTCAGGTAAATAGGTGATAGATACTTTGTGTGGGTTTTCTAATAATTTAATAGCATATTCACTTGATCGAATTTGTTTACGAGCTACTTCTACGTCATAGGTTGCAGGATCGGCATATTCTATGAACAAATTAAAATATTCAATCGCTTTGTCTATTTTGCTATCAATTAAATAGGCATTTCCAAGCGTGAAGTATGCCTCAACAGGGGTCGTTGATTCACCATATTTTACATCTTTTGTTGCAATACTGGTATGTGCGGCAGCCCGCTCAAGATATGGTATAGCCATATGTTTCCATCCAGATATGTTGAGCAAACATTGCCCAATGCGATAGTCGTAAGCGTAATTTCCTTCGTATTTTTGTTTTAAAAGCTTGTAGAGATACATTGCTTCAAGATAATCCTCATAAAGAAAAAAGGATTCGGCCTCTAAAAAGATTTTTTTATAATTGCCTTTAAAATACTCAAAATCAGATTGACCAGTCACTTTTGACGGAATCAGCAATGAGACTGTTATTATCAGAACTGCTATGATTGTTTTAGCGACCTTCATTTGTGTATTGTTAATACAAATATAGTTTTTTTTGTGAATTCTAGTCTGAAAGATGGTTGAGATTGCGGAATATAATATACATATCGCTATATATCAGATAGTCGCGAGCGTAAATAAAGTTTAATCTGCTTGCGCTTTCAGGTGATAGGTCTTTTATATGATTGGCTGGTGATAATATTCCCACTTTGATAAGAGGGAGTGATGAGTGTTTTGTTGGGTCAATAGATGTATATCCCACCCAGCTTTTTAATCCTATTAAGATATGAATACAGTTTCTAAATAGCTTTAACGGATTTTTTTGGAATAGAATAAGAATAGGAGAGAGTGCTAGTATGAAGCTGGTACTTATAAGATCAAGCATTCTTTTTTTACGTCGGTTTGCCTTTGTTGCAATTGAATTTATATAAACCGTATATAGCTCGCCAGCTGTATGAATTGAATTGCTTCCTATAACCGACATGCTATCTGGTGGCGCAATTTTAAAATCAATGTTTAAAGCAGCTAGTTCTAGCATCCTTTCAATGATATGCTGAGAGGTAATTTCTTTAGCGCAAAAAATTACTTCATCAATTTTGTTTATTTGTACAGCCTCAAAAAGGTTATCTATATTTCCTATAAAAATATTGTTTGTGATACTTGAATCGGGCGATACAAATCCTACAATTTCTGATTTTAATCCGGAGAGTTTTATTACTTCTTGTACTCTTTGTGCTTCATAAATATTACCAACCAAAACAATTCTTTTGGTCTTATTCAAATCGAGTCGGTAATTTGCCGAAATAAAATGGAATAGTAAACGATTGAGGCTAATTGCTATTATAGCAAGTCCTGAGCCAAATAAAATTAAGGCTCTAGAAAATCGCATTTGTTCTGGTAGTAATGCATATACTACTAAAATAATAATGGTGCCGGCAATAATTCCACGGTAACTTTTAAACATACGTATGGGTTTGTCGTATCCGCCAGAAAAAAAAATGGCCGTTAGCCAAACTAAAATATAGCATGGAATTGCAATTAAAAACAAATCTCGAGGGAGGCTTGCACTGCCGTGAAATTTATATTGTTCCCAGTAGTGTTTTATAAAGGTGTAGCCAGCTAGAATAGTAGTGAAATCAAGGAGTGGAAGGAGTGTTTTTTTGCTTAATTGTTTTATCATTGAAAGAAGGGCTCTCAAATAAATTGCTATTTTTATTATAAATGTAAATGCACCTGCATTATTTTTGCTAAAGTGTTTTTTTGCAAAAATAATCATCGCATTATAAAATACCAGAACATAATTTAGTGAGCCTTTACGGGTGCTTTCACCTTTATAATGAATGATTGTTGTTTTAGGGAAATAATAGTTTTTATAGCCCGCTTTTAATAGCCGATAGGAGAGATCTATATCTTCGCCATACATAAAAAAAGTTTCATCGAGTAGCCCCGTTTTTTGTAGTGCTTCCTCACGTAGAAACATAAATGCACCTGAAAGAACATCAACACTATGTATTTCGTCGGTTTTAAGATAGCTTAAGTGATAGCGTCCAAATTTTTTTGAATGCGGAAATAATGAGGAGATGCCAAATATTTTATAAAAAGCAACCCAAGGCGTGGGTAACGATCGCTTTGATTCAGGAAGAAATCGTGCTTTACCATCTACCATTTTTACTCCTAAAGCACCCGCTTCAGAATGCCCATTCATAAAGGCCAAGCATTTACTTAAGGTATCTTCTTGTATAAGTGTGTCGGGGTTTAGTAAAAGATAATATTTGCTCTTTATGCTTCGAATTGCTTGATTATTTGCCATTGAAAAGCCAACATTTTCTTTATTTTCAATGAGCTGTACTTCTGGAAATTTTTCGCGAATCATAGCACATGATCCATCAACAGAATTGTTATCAACCACAACCACTTTTGCATCTATGCCTTGCATAGACAGACGTACGCTGTGTAAGCAATTTTCAATAAAATGCTTTACATTATAATTGACTATTACAATGGCTATTTGGGTCATTTATTTAATGCATTTTAGAATTACCATTTTACATGCATTACTGTTACCGAGTTGACAAGAATGATGAAAATTTTGACACGCTTTACTTAGTTCATTTAGCTTGTACTGCGTCATGCCTCGGTTGTAGTATATTTCATGATACCCTTCATATTTATCGGGTGACGCCTCTAATATCTTTATGGCTTGATCGAAATGTAGTTTTGCTACATCAAAATTTCCGAGTTTATAATTCACAACACCCAAGCCATTATAAACACTTGCATTATTGTTGTCAAGTAACATGGCACGGTCAAAATCTTCTTTTGCAGTAAGGAGTTGATTTGAATTTTGTTTGGCATCTCCTCTATATAAATAGATCTCAAATTTATCCATGTCAACAACAAATTCCAAGGCCTTATTAAATGCTACTAAGGCCTCCTCATATTTTTGTCGTGATACTAAAAGTTTGCCTTTGTAAAAATAATAGTCGCCATAGTTTGGTGTTTCTTTTATATAATCATCAACATAACTTTCTGATTTTTTTAAATCGCCTGATAAATAATAAACATTTACTTTGGCTGCTTTGGCTGCGTTGTATGATGGGTTATAGTCTATGGCGGTATTGAAATCAACAATGGCTAAATCATATTTTTTTTGAGTTATTTCAATTAAGCCTCTTACATAATATGCATCTGGATAATTGCTATTAATACTTAATGCTTTATAAATGTCTTTTAATGCCTCGTCATATCGCTCCAGTTTCATAAGCGAATGTGCTCTGCTTGCATAGGTTTTAGGATTTACCGGGTCGGCTTTCACGGCTTGGTCAAAAAGTAATAGTGCATCGCTGTATTTTCGATCTTTTATTTTCTCATAACCTTGCGTAATTAAAGGATCGGCTGCGCTTTGTGCTTGAATGTTAAGGCAAAAAATGAGTAAGGGGATGCGAAAAATACATCCTTTAAACAGATTATAGAGGCTTGTTATTTTGAATTCTTTAATCAAAGCGATTTGTTGACTTTTTTTGTAAACTTAATCAATTTACATATAGTATGATTGAATTAATTTAAGTGACTAGTGATCTGCCGCAGCGGAGTGACTAGTGATGAGTGTAAAGTGACTAGTGATTTGCGGCAGCGCAGTGATGCGTTTTTAGATTTTTGTGTTAAATTGTTAGAATTGAGCTGTTTCAAAAATAGTTCTGTTTATAATAGAGCGACCTAAAGTAATTTCATCTGTAAATTCAAGTTCATCACCTATGGAAACTCCCTTGGCAATGGATGTTACCTTTACTGGAAATGCACTTAGCCTACGGTATAAATAAAAGTTTGTGGTATCGCCTTCCATGGTAGCGCTTAGTGCTAATATTATTTCTTTTATCGAATTGTTTTTAACCTTGTTTAATAAGCTCTCAACGGTCAGATCACTTGGCCCAGTTCCATTGATGGGTGAAATAATACCTCCCAAAACATGATATAAGCCTTGGTATTGTTGTGTATTTTCAATGGCCATTACATCTCTTATGTTTTCAACTATACAGATTAGATTTTTATCGCGTTTGGGATTGGAGCAGATAGAGCACATTTCGGTATCTGATAAATTGTGGCATATCTTACAGTATACAACTTCGTTACGTAAATTAATGAGTGCTTCACTAAAGGCTTGAACTTCTGTTGCTGGTTTTCTAAGTAAATGAAGCACAAGACGTAGTGCTGTTTTACGACCAATACCCGGAAGACGTGCAAACTCATTCACCGCTGACTCAAGTAATTTCGATGGCAATTGGTTCATAATTAATCGTCTTTTTTACAAAGTTAGTAAAATGGGCTGATAATTCTTTCTGTTTTTTGTCTTTGAATTCTTATTTTTTTGCTGCATTTAATTCTAATCTTATTTGTGCTTTAGCCTAGTGGCGATATTTATATAAGCGCGCGTGAAACTAATTATTCGTGTTTAAATGGGAGGGCAGTTCTCCAAGGGTTTTTATTTGTATATATTTTTTGTTAGCTACAAATTGTAGTTTATAATTACGCCAAACCAATGTATTTTAATAAGAAAATAACATGTTTGTCCATGCTTGAATTATATTTGAATGCCTATTCATTCGGAATGAATGGATTTAATGAGCTTTGAATATTCTGTTAATCAGTACACTGAGAGATGTGTGCTGTTTTGTCTTCCTTTGCAGAACTGAATTATTAATAAATTACGTATTCTTACATTTAATAAATCAGCATATCTTAAAAATGCAAAGCCATTCTATTTTAATACTGATTATTATCTATTTCTTATTGTTATTGGTAATTAGCTGGTATACCAGTAAAAACGCCAGTAATAAAGCATTCTTTACAGGTAATAAAAAATCGCCTTGGTATATTGTTGCTTTTGGAATGATTGGAACTCTAATTTCTGGGGTCACTTTTATTTCAGTACCAGGTTGGGTGCGCGATAGTCAGTTTTCATATATGCAAATGGTCTTCGGATATTTTCTTGGCTATCTTATTATTATACACGTATTACTGCCGCTATATTACCGAATGAATCTAACTTCCATTTATGTTTATTTACGTGAACGTTATGGCTTTTGGGCCTATAAAACAGGAGCGTCATTCTTTTTATTAAGCCGTACCATTGGCTCCGCTTTTCGTCTTTATATTGTTGCTAATGTTTTGCAAATTACAGTTTTCGATTCCTTTGGTATTTCTTTTGAAATAACCGTATTGGTAACCATTTTATTAATTTGGCTTTATACTTTTAGGGGTGGTATAAAAACTGTTATTTGGACTGATCTTATTCAGACCGTTTTCCTTCTGGCTTCACTCGTAATGACACTCGTCTACGTGGGTCGCATGATATCGCCTGACATACTGAGCTTAATTAAACAAGTTGCGCATAGCGAACATTCTCGCATTTTTTTCTTTGATGATTGGAATGACCCGCGCCATTTTGTTAAGCAATTTTTAGCAGGTGTTTTTATTAGCATTGTAATGACTGGGCTCGACCAAGATATGATGCAAAAAAACCTCAGTTGCAGATCATTAATGGATGCTCAGAAAAATATGTATTCTTTTAGTTTGGCATTAATACCCGTAAATTTATTGTTTTTAAGTTTGGGTGCTATTTTATTAATGTATTTGAATACTGCAGGCATTACTACGGCACTACGAAATGATGATATTTTCCCTTATATAGCTACACAATCAGGTATGCCATTGATTATGGCTCTTTTGTTTATTTTGGGATTAATAGCCGCAGCATATTCAAGTGCGGATTCAGCGCTTACTGCACTTACTACTTCATTTACAATTGATATTTTAGAGGCGGATAGATTCTCAGAGATAAAGCTGAAACGTACGCGTACCTTTGTACATGTTATGATTTCTCTTGTATTAGCTTTAATCATCATACTATTTAGGTATATAAATGACCAAAGTGTTATCTCAGCATTATTTACTATGGCTGGCTATACGTATGGGCCATTGCTTGGGCTTTTTGCATTTGGTATTTTAAGTAAAAAGAAGGTGCGCGATGAATGGGTGCCCTATGTTGCAATACTCTCACCCTTAATTTGCTATATTATAGATACGCACTCCGAACAATGGTTTAATGGTTATCATTTTAGTTTTGAAATATTGATACTTAATGGTTTATTGACTATAATTGGGCTGTATCTTATTAAAGCTAAAAAAGTGTAAGATTGTATAGTAGAATTATTAATTTTGTTTGCTTTTTCGTTTAAATTTAATAACACCATAAAAATAACAAGCATGAAAAAACTATTAACGCTATTTTTTCTGATAGCAAGCATGGCCACTACCACGCTTATGGCTCAGGAGAAAACGATTACTGGAGTAGTGAAAGACCAAAATGGTCAGGGTTTGCCGGGTGTAAACGTTGTCATTAAAGGAACAACTATGGGTGTAGCTACTGAGGTAGATGGTTCTTATACCATTACTGCAAAAAAAGGCGATGTACTCCAATACAGTTTTATTGAAATGAAGGGAGTAGAAATTACGGTGGGCGATAAATCAAATATTACCTTCGCAATGGAACCTGAAACTTTTGAAATGGAAGTTCTTCAAGTAGTAGGTTATGGATCACAAAAGAAGAAGGATATTATTGGAGCTGTTACTACCGTAAAAGCCGATGATTTAACTAAAATGAGCACATCAACCGTTGCAGAGGGCTTACAAGGTAATGCTGCTGGGGTAAATGTTCAAAGTTCTGATGGTATGCCTGGGTCTTCTGTTGATGTTAAAATTCGTGGTATTCACTCGGTGAGTTTAAGTAATAAACCATTGTGGATTATTGATGGTATGCCCGTGGTAAGCGATCCTACTTCGGGTCAAGATCCTTTATCGCTTATTAATTCAAATGATATTGAATCAATGGAGATTTTAAAGGATGCTAAGGCTACTTCAATTTATGGATCACGTGGTTCAAATGGGGTTATTATTATTACCACCAAATCAGGTAAGAATAATAAGGATAAGATTAAAACCAATTTAAGCTACACAACCGGTATTTCTCAAATTGGTAAAAACCCCGAAAAAATGGGCTTTGCTAACACACAAGAGTATTTTAATATTGCAGATAAGGCAAGAGAAAATTCGGGATTGACTGAATATGACCCAGGTTTAGTAACTCAGTTTTTTACAACCAATGCATTAAATCCAATAGCGCCTATTACAAGAGAAGAAGCACTTGCTAATAATACCGATTGGTTTAAAGAGGTTTTACGTACTGGAGTTAATCATGATTTTAATGTTTCATCAACAGGTGGTGGTGAAAAGGGATCCTTTTATTATTCTTTAAATTACAAAGATATTAAAGGTATTATTAAAAATAATGATATGACTTCTTTGTCGGGTCGTGTAAATCTCGACTATCAATTGTTTAAAGGTTTTACCATAGCTCCCAAATTAAGTTTTGGTTATACCGATAATTATCAACCACGTGGAGGCAATGGTCAGGGAGGAAGTTTTGGTAATGCCTATACGCGTACCTTACCTTGGTTTCCTACGCATAATGCAGATCATGCTTCAGGCTATTGGAATCCTTTATCAGGTTATAATATTCCGGCTAATATGGATAAGGAAACAATGACTTTAGATAAGCTACTTTCATATAGAGCTATGAGTAGCGTTGCTCTAGAATATGCTGTACCATGGAAGGTCTTAAGTGGTTTAAAAATTAGGTCAGAGTCAGGCTTCGATTTTATTCAAAGTAATAATAATAAATGGACCTCAGTATATCTTAACAAAGATGGTAGTAAGGCTGAATCAGAATCAAATACCCGAAGGGTAATGAATACCAATCTGTATGCGAGTTATTATAAAAAGATAGGTCAGTATCATAATGTGGACTTTACGATTGGTACCGAGTATCAGGCTGATCGATCAAATAAAAATCGAATTGTTGCAGAAGATTTAACTACGGTGTATCATGAGGTTGGTAATCCGAATGCGCCAGCTCTTGACCCACGCGAGTTTTATGCGTATTTAAGTGGCGAAGACTATTTGAGATCGTATTTTGGTCGTTTAGATTATAAATTTAAAGACAAGTATATTGTTGGAACAAGCTTCCGTAGAGATGGATCCTCAAAATTTAAAAAGCAAGAGGATGGGAGTTCAAAAAACCCTCAGTTTGCTGATTTTGCTGCCTTTTCATTGGGTTGGTTGTTAAGCGAAGAGAGCTTTTTTAGAGAAAATTTTGCTTGGTTTAGTGTGTTTAAGTTAAGAGGTAGTTTTGGCCAAACAGGGAATAAAAATATTGATGCCGCACGATTTGCCAATGTGTATAACAATAAACTAAATGATTTATATGCTACCGATGAATTTTTAGCAGGAGCAACATTAATGAAAAATTTGGGTAATCCGGGTATTACATGGGAGACTACCAGTAGCAAGGATGTTGGTATTGATTGGAGTGGTAAGAAGAATAAATTTCAAGGATCGGTTGCTTTCTATCATCAATTGGTTTCAGGTTTACTTCTTGAAACAGCTATGCCTCCTTCTGCACCAGTTTCTACCTATTGGGCAAATGTAGGAAGTATGCGCAATGCAGGAGTTGAGTTCTCTATTTCAGCTATTATGATTGATAATCCAATTACAAAGTTCAAATGGACTACTGATTTTAATTTTACCTATAGTAATAACAAATTCCTTGAAATGGCAGAGAAGCGCAAAATCAATGGAGCTAAAATTTTAATTCCAGGTGAAGCCGTTGGTACTTTTTATTTGGCTGAGTCGGCAGGGGTTGATCCTGAAACGGGTTTAGATATGATTTATGAAATTGATCAGGATGCGTGGAAGAATGAAAATAAAATTGTTAAAACGGGCAATATCATTCCAGCAACACAAACTAATTATGAAAACAATAAAGTCATTTTAAGTAATCAAACCGAAGAGCCAACTTACTTTGGGGGACTAAATAATAAGTTTGAAAATGTGTTTATTAAAGGCTTGGATTTTGGTTTTAAAATATTCTTCTCTGGCGGAAATTATCAATACGATTATATTGAACAACGTGCTGTTAATGGAGGGAATGGACAATATAATTACAAGAAGGATCTAATTGATGAGACCTGGACTCCTGATAATAAAGATGCAAAATACCCCGAATTGGTTTGGCAATATACCTACCCAGTTAGTTATGCTGCAGATGGTAAAACGGTGGTGCGTAAGTTTAATACTGATGGCTCAATAAATCCTGAGTATTCTGAAGCTAGGCCAATGACATTTAGTTATGAAGGGGGATCAATTTTATCGAGATATTTATATAAAGCTGATTTTATTCGATTAAAGTCAATAGAAGTAGGGTATAATTTTCCAAAATCTTTTGTTGAAAACAAGCTAAAATTAACGAGTCTTCGCTTCTATGCTAGTGCAAATAATATTGCCGTATTCTCACCCTATTATAAAGGATGGGATCCCGAAACAGGCGAACGTGCTTTACCTCCACCACGTATTTTTAGCTTTGGTATCAATGTAGGACTTTAATGGTTTAACCAATAAAAAGAAATAAAATGAAAACAATCAGAAATATATCTATTGCACTACTAGCCTTAAGCATTTTTTCGGCTTGCCGAAAAAATGAGTTAGTAATTGATAATCCACCTGAATTTCCTTGGCAATCAGTTAATGAATTTGAGCAGTTAATCGCAACTCCTTATGATGGCGCTTTTTATAGTGGTTGGGGGGGCGCTTTTTTTATGTCGGGTAATGTAATAAGCGAAGCCATGTCAGATGTTATTTATATGATTCCGCGCACCTCTGAAAATTGGCCACAAGTACCCGTTTACTATAGAAATGTTAAGACTCGTATCACTACTACTGGCGACTGTTTTAATGGGGCATATAAAGCAATAAATCATTGCAATCATGGGCTCGATTTCGCGGTTGATAACCGTTCACGTTATTATGTAGCCAATGGAAAACATGCCTTTGATAATTTAAGTGTAACTGAACAATCAAATTTGGATAGACAGATTGGGGAATTGTATTTTATGAGAGCCTATTCCTATTACTCTATATCCCTTTTATTCTGTCCTCCAGGTACCTCTGCTTTTAGTCAGGCCGTTTTACCTTATCGAAAAGAATGGACATTTGAAATAGAGAAACTCCGCTACCCCGAATATGCTAATGGCAAAAAGATTTATGACTCAGTCATTATTCCAGATCTAATTAAAGCAATCTCTTATTTACCATTAAATACGGGTGGACAACATCCGCAATATGCCTACGGGCGTTCAAGAGCAACTCGTTATGCCGCTGCTACTATTTTAGCTCGTGTTTATTTTTCATTGGGTGCAGAAGATGCAAGCTATTATCAAAAAGCATTAGATATACTCAATGGAACTTCAGCTATTTCAGGTATTAGTGCTATGGGCCCAATTCAGAGCTGGCCTTTTTCTATTGAAACGGAGCCAGTAAAGGCATTTAATAGAATTGGTGCTGAAACATCAACAGAGGTTATTTGGGATGCCGTGTATGATTCGAAATTAACAGGGGGTCCTAAAGATGCTACCTTGCTAACATGGAATAAATATGCAGCTAGCTTAACAGATACGCTTGTAAATCATAAAAAATCAAAAAATGAATTGACCGCAAACCGTTGTACCTGGCATGTGTATTCAATGTCTCTGCAAACTTCTGATTTTATTAAATGGCTAGATGCGTCAGTTGTTGATTCTTCTAAACTTAATGGATATACAGGTTTGCTACCTACAGGAGATGCAAGCAATGATAAAAGATACAAGCAATTGTTTGTTACATTATGGCCAGCTGATACAAATAATCCATTTAATACAGAGATGGTTGATACCAAATTTCCTTGGGTTAAACGTCCAAATATTTGGTGTAATAAGTATTATAGAGCAAATCAGAATGATGTTGATAATTCAACTTCTGTGCCAGTAATACGATTGCCTGAATTGTATTTAACTCGTGCTATTTTAATGAATAAATTGGGTATTGGTGATTTGGGTGCAGCCGACCTAAGTGTGATTCAAACAATACGTGGTGCCGTTGCTGGTCCATTTGGGGAGGATGAAATTGAACGTGAATGGATTCGTGAACTTTGTTTTGAAGGTCACAGACTACGTTATCTTATGGCTTTAAAGAAAGATATTAAGGTAGGTGACAGAAAAGATGTGAGTCCTATTACATGGCCATATTCATCACTTATGAGTCCTGAAGGTGGTATGTGGATGATACCATTGAATGAAACCGATTTTAGACAATAATTTTAATTGCAAAAACATGAAAGGCCGCATTTTACGGCCTTTTTTGTTTTTAATAAAATTGCAAATTGATTCTGCAGAATGATACATCAAAGACAAATTTCATACTAAAATGCCTCAGCGTCCTGCTTTCATCAATATATAGAGATTTGCGCTCATTAAAAATCAGTAAATATCTAATTGGTGCACGATTGTGCAGAATCGAATTGCAATTCAAATAAAAAATTCAAATGAAAAATAAAGTAGCACTTATTATTTTAATGTTCCTCTTTTGGATTATTTTCTTTAATTCTGTTCGTTTACTTTTTCTCCTTTATTTCTATCAGAGTTCCCTTGCATTTAGCCCGCATCAATGGATGCAAGTGTTTTGTCATGCATTAATAATGGATGTTTCCTTTATTTCGTATCTACTCGTGTTACCAATGTTTGTTATGTTATTTTACTATGAGAAGTATAAGTCTTTTTTCCGTTTTTTATTTAAGATTTATTTTAGTGTACTACTCATTCTCATACTTTTTCTTGTGATTGTTGATTTAGGTTTATATTCTCAATGGGGCTACCGCTTAGATCTCACTGTACTGGATTATGCAAAAACGCCCAAAACAATGATGGCTTCTATTCAATGGAGTAATGTAGTACTATTATTTGCTATTGGTATTTCGTTATTTGTTTTTTTTTATTGGCTTTTCAAAAAAATGCTGGACTTACTAATTCATAGGCTCACTTATACAAATGTTTTTACTATTCCTATTCAGTTATTTCTGATAGTCTTTTTAATAATTCCAATTAGGGG
>JBBRXJ010000087.1:0-13651 GCA_038248505.1 Bacteroidales bacterium | reverse complement strand
GGATATAACTCCAAAGAGTCGAGTCGTTGTTTGCTTTGTTTTAGAACGGGTAGGCCGTTATGCGAATCGGTATCGGTATCGCCGTGACCGGGAAAATGTTTTGCTGTTGTAATTAGTCCATTATCCTGCATACCGCGCATATAAGCATAGGACTTCAGGCTAACATCAAGGGTATTTTCGCCAAACGAACGACTGTTAATGACTGGATTGGAAGCATTATTATTAACATCAGCCACGGGAGCAAAATTCACATGAACGCCTAGAAGCTTTAATTCACGTGCTATTTCAACACCCATCTCATAGATAAGCGAATTATCCTTTATGGCACCCAGTGTCATTTGTCGCGGAAACGCCAACACACTATCGAGTCGCATGGCAGGTCCCCACTCAGCATCCATAGCAATCATAAGAGGAACTTTCGCTAAAGACTGGTAGTAGGCAGTTTGCCGCACCTCACGAACGGGGCCTCCTTGCATAAATATTAGCCCTCCAATGCCCATATCAAGCACTTGAGATGCTACGGTGGAAATATGCTCCTGGCCTTTATTTGAATATGCCGCTTGCATAAAAAGTTGTGCTATTCGTTTCTCAACAGGCAGGGTAGCCATAACAGAATCAGCCCATTTATAGGCATTTACGGATAATGAATCGGCTGCAAATGTACTTGAAAAAATACCTGTACTTAACAGAAAAAATAAAAATATTTGGATTTGTTTCATCTCAAGCTCTATGTATTACCTTATTTATAGGTGCTTGGACAAATATATGAATTTAAGTATTGCTGTGCAAGGGGTGATGGATTGTTATAAGTATTGAGGGCACTACTATAATTCGCATCCTGAATAATAAAGAGCCTCAAAATGTGTACAGACCCACTATGATTGCTAAATAAATGGTTTTTTAACATCTTAAGCATGTAGTTTATGTTTTTTTCTTATTTTTGTGCCCCTGTTAGGTCGATTCTACTATTATTTACGGCATTAACAATACACGGTCTAGTAGCTCAGGGGATAGAGCAACAGCCTTCTAAGCTGTGGGTCGCTGGTTCGATTCCAGCCTGGATCACGAAATGCAAATGAAAAGCCTGTAAATGAATGCATTTACAGGCTTTGTTTGTTTTTGGTGGCATAAAAAAACAATCTGTACGCTCGGTGCATGTTCACTTAATTGCTACCAAATATTATATCCATAACAGCACACCACAAATACAGCGTTCCGCTTTGCTAAGAGAGGGATGAAATGTCAACTTAACTTTAAACATCGCAGATTGTTTTGATATTATGGTATTCATATATAATACTTTGATAAAATTATATCACCCCTTCGGGGTTTGGTTTGGTGTGTTTGTTCTTTGATAGAATAATGTCTACCCTTCTGGCTTAAAAACAAAAAATAAGCCAGAAGGGTAGACATTATTCTATCAATCCATTCAAACAAAAATTTATCGTTGTATTCTATGGGGTTTATTAACAGCCTTAATTTTTTAAGAACATTGTGAATTCAAAAATAATTTCACTTCTGCTATTGTGCGTTCAATTGAAAATTCATTATACACTTTCTCTCTGCTCGCATTTCCCATGCTTTTTAAAGAACCGTTGCTTTTTGACAACTCAATAATTCGCTCACTAAAAGCATCAATGTCGTATGGCGATATTAAATAACCTGTTTTATTATTCTCTATTAATTCTGGATTACTACTTAAATCAAATGCAATAGTAGGCTTACTACAAACCATAGCTTCCGCTATAACATAACCAAAGCCTTCCCACAATGAACTAAGAAGAAATATATCAATACAACTCATAAAGCTTTTAATATTCTTTACAAAACCTAAAAAAACAACTTCATCTTTCACTCCCAATTGTATTGCATATTTTTCAAGCTCATCTTTTAATAAACCATCACCAGCAATGTATATTCTAAATTTTAATTCTCTCTGTTTGAGTTTAGCGGCAATTTCTATTAACATATATTGAGCTTTCTGTTTTACCAAACGACCTGCATTACCAAGTATTATCTCATTATTTACGCGAGTGATAATAGCAGGGGCTTCTCTTAAATCGTATTCCTGTAAATCAATTCCGTTGTATATTACAGTAATTTTCTTGTCAGGAAAAAGATTGGGATTATTTCTATTTATAGTACGCCTTGTTTCTTGTGAGTTTGCTATAATATGCGTTAGAATTTTTTTAAATAGCCATCGGTTTAAAAAGGAATTTTTAACTGGAATAGCACTTCCTCTTCGATAAACAATATTCGTAACGCAAGCCAAACGTGCTGCTATACCAGCCGTTTTTACATCGGCTGGTAAACAAAGAATAACTGTATCTATTTTGCTTTTCTTAAAAAAGCGATATAGCATTAAAATTTTTATAGGATTTAAAAAACTAAGATTGGATACCGAAATAGCGCAATTTGATAATTCAGCGAGTACTGCTTTTTGCAATAAAGCACCTTTACTATGTGCAGCAACAATGATAGACCATCCATCAGCACTTAAACGAGAGGCAACATCAAAATGCCATTTCTCTCCCCCACCCCACGCTTTAGTGGAATTAAAAAAACATACGATTTGATTATTGTTTTGTTTTTGCATGCAACTCTCTGAGTTTTGCAATCTTTAAAAAATCGGACCAGGCAGAATTATATGCGATAATAAAGCCATTGAAACCATCTAATAAGCCAAGCTTAAAAAAATATGAGCGTAAAAATTTGAATGGTGGTTTAAAAACCAAGCCCAACAACGAGGCTTTTTTTCCTTTTTTATATAAACCTTCCGCTTTAATGGTCGAAAATTTATTAATCTGATCAACATGAGCAGCTATTGATTCTATTGTAAAATGTAATAAATCACCTTTTAGCTTTTTTATTTTAACTTCTTTCGTCATCACAAATCGATCATGAGGATTTGTGCCCTGCCACGAGCCTTTGGTGCGATCAAACAATCTGACTTTACGATCGGGATACCATGCACCATGTCGTATCCATTGACCACAATAATTATTTAAACGATTGAATTCATACGCATCAACATTGCGTGATTCTTTTATTCGAAGAATTTCATTTTGTAATTTTTCAGATACCACTTCATCAGCATCAAGTGAAAAAACAAGATTGTAACGAGCTAATGATAGCGCATAATTCTTTTGTTGAATATGCCCCTCAAATTGATGCTTCGAAAAAATGAGCGGGTAGAGACCACATAATTTTTCAGTTGCATCCGTTGAGAACGAATCAACCACAATAATTTCATCGGCAATATTAACGATAGAATCAAGACAACGTGTAATGTTGCGCTCTTCGTTATATGTGATAATGACGAATGAAATTTTCTCCATCCTATTTCTTATTTAATAAACTGAATTGTAAATTAATTCGGCACAATTGTACACCTATTGTTTTACCCTATATTGTCGTACATTTTCGTCCTGTAAGGGAAGTTATTTCGGTAAAAATTACTAAAAACACAGCACGTCCCGTTAGGGACGAAACATCTATTTACCGAAATTCCATCTTTAACGGGATTCTCATTGTTTTTATATAATATCTTTCTACCGAAATATAAGCCCTAACGGGCTTTGCTTTTATTTAAAATCTTGTGAAAATATCAGATTGCTAAGCTTAAGCATGAAGTTGGTGTATGATAATGTAGAATCCGAATTAAAATTCGGTTTACTGAAATGAAAATCAAACAGCAAACCGAATCTAATAGGTATTATATATGATTATATATCAATTCTAGCATACTTAGCATGCGACTCAATAAACTCACGACGTGGTGGTACATCATCACCCATTAGCATTGAGAAAATATGATCGGCTTCAGCCGCACTTTCTATGGTTACCTGGCGAAGCATACGATTTTCTGGATTCATGGTTGTTTCCCATAACTGCTCAGCATTCATTTCTCCAAGACCTTTGTATCGTTGTATACCAACACTTCCGTCTTTCCCTTTTCCAAATTCTTCAACAGCGGCTTTGCGATCTTCCTCATTCCAACAATAACGTTGCTTGCTTCCTTTTTTTACTAGATATAAAGGAGGTGTTGCAATGTATAAATACCCACTTTGAATTAACTGGTTCATGTAGCGAAAAAAGAAAGTCATGATTAAGGTTGAAATATGAGAACCATCAACGTCAGCATCTGTCATTATTACCACTTTGTGGTATCTAATGCCTTTCATATTAAGCGCTTTGCTATCTTCTTCCGTTCCTATTGAAACGCCGAGAGCTGTAAAAATATTTTTTATTTCCTCATTCTCGTATATTCTATAACTCATCGCTTTTTCAACATTCAAAATCTTACCTCGTAGTGGCATGATTGCTTGGAAACTTCTGTTACGACCTTGCTTAGCAGTACCACCTGCCGAATCGCCCTCCACAAGAAATAGTTCGCAAATGGCAGGTTCACGTGATGCGCAATCGGCCAATTTACCAGGCAAACCAGCACCAGACAGAACTGTTTTGCGCTGAACAAGCTCACGCGCCTTACGAGCAGCGTGACGTGCTGTTGCAGCAAGAATTACTTTATCAACAATAATTCGGGCTTCCTTTGGATTTTCTTCTAGATAATTATTAAGCACTTCACCTACTGCCTGATCAACTATTCCCAAAAGTTCATTATTTCCGAGCTTGGTTTTTGTCTGACCTTCAAACTGAGGTTCCGCAACTTTAACGTGCAATACAGCGGTAAGCCCTTCACGGAAGTCATCACCGTTAATATCAAATTTTAATTTTTGAAGCATGCCTGATTTCTCAGCATAACTTTTTAATGTACGCGTCAAACCTCTTCTAAAACCAGAAAGATGCGTTCCGCCCTCAATCGTATTAATATTGTTTACATACGAAAAAACATTCTCAGAAAACGAGGTATTGTATTGCATTGCAATTTCAACAGGGAGACCAAATTTATCTGTTTCAAGATAGATAGGTTTCTCTATCAATTTCTCACGTGACTCATCAATAAACTGAACAAACTCCATCAAACCGCCATTCGACAAATAATCGCTATACCTGTATGCTTCAACACCAGTAGCATCTTCAACTTTCTCGCGCTTGTCGGTAATGGTAAGATGTACTCCCTTATTCAAGAATGACAACTCACGTAGTCGTTGTGATAAAATTTCAAACTTATATTCAGTAGTAATAAAAATTTCGCTATCGGGCATAAAAGTAATGATGGTACCTGTTTTATCGCTAGTGCCAATTTCTTTTACATCCGCCTTGGGTTTGCCACGCTCAAATTCTTGCATGTATGATTTTCCATTGCGGTGTACTTCTGCCTTCAAATAAATGGAAAGTGCATTTACGCAACTAACCCCCACACCATGCAACCCCCCCGAAACTTTGTAAGAGTCTTTATCAAACTTACCTCCCGCATGTAGAACTGTAAGAACTACTTCTAGAGCCGATTTCTTTTCTTTTTCATGATAATCAACCGGAATTCCTCGTCCATCATCTTGAACGGATATTGATCCATCTTCATTAACATAAACATCAATATTTTTGCAATATCCACCTAAGGCCTCATCAATTGAGTTATCAACCACCTCATACACCAAATGATGTAAACCTTTTACCCCAATATCACCAATATACATGGCAGGACGCTTACGAACCGCCTCCAATCCCTCTAGTACATGAATACTGTCAGCTGAATACTCCTGAGGAGCTTTTTTCACAATCCCTTTTTCGTCGCTCATTTCTTATCTTCTTTTTTGTATTTACATTTTAATAAAACAACCAATCGCAAGTAGCTGATAATCAATAATTAATATTATTTACAGCAATTCAAATATAGTTAAAAAGAGAGGCTAAAAACTATTATTTAAACTAAAATAATGATATAGTTTTCAACACCTTTTGAGTACGTATTGATTATAGCATACTGCTGATTGTCTTAGTATTAGCAAGTCAGCCAATGCATAACAAAAACAGATCACAACTCTGAATCGCAAGCTGACTAGTAAACAAATAGCAAAACAAAAAATCCGATGGCATTGCTACCATCGGATTTTTTAATTCAGAATGCGACACAAAATCGCAGCCTGACAATAATTATATTATCTCAACAAACTAAATGATCCCTCACGCTTAACCACTGTACCATCAAGTGATTCTACCTCTATATTATAAATGTAGCTATCAATAACCTGAAGTTTGCCTTGGTAGTTTCCATCCCAACCAATATTTATATCTGCGGTTTCAAACATAAGTTGTCCCCAACGGTTATATATACTGAATTTTATAAGCTGCTTAATACCTCTACCCTGCACTCTCAACACATCATTTATGCCATCGCCATTGGGGGTAAAAGCGCTTGCCATAACTGCAGTACCTGCTGCAACATCAATGGTAAGAAATGCTTCAGATGCTTTACAACCTAATGTGTCTGTTGCATATGCTTTATAATCGGCTGTTTGCGTAGGTTGCAATAATACACGACCATCAGCCGTGGTAAATGCATTCTCCCATTGTATAGTATCTACACGTTGGTTCGAGATAGCATAAGCGATTACATAATTACGATATGTTTTTATAGGCAAACTTGTTATTAAATCATCTATTGGTACTCCTGCTGCATTAATATAGGTAAGCAGTAATACCGAATCACCCATATTCACTTTAGGGTCAACTCTCTCACCGTTCTTGAATGCAAGAAAAGCAATATCAACATAGCCTTGTGTATTAACCCTCACCGTATCCTTGCTGTAGCAACTTGTAGTGTCATTGGTTAAAGTCAACATAAAATCTGTCACTGATGGAACTCTAGCGGTAGTTCGTGCCGCAGTTGAATTGCTAAATAAATTAGAGGGCGACCATTGATATCTATAACCCACATCATAATTAGCAAATAGCGAATCGGAGGCATCCGGACAAACCAATGAATTCAGAACGCTTACACTAATTGGTGGTGCAGGATGAACCCTGATAAATTTTGATACCTGATCAAAACAACCATTAAAATCAGTAACAATAAGTTTTACCTGATATTTTTTATACAGATTAAAAGAGTACTCAGCGGTAGTATCTCCACCTGATTTTATAACAGCTGGATCAAATATGCCAAAATCATTTTCAAAATACCACTCTGAATTATCAACACCTGGTGAGGTATTTGCAAAATGCACCGTATCGCCTGCTCCACATGCTGTATCTAACTGAATAAAGGCTGCTTCAAGCGGATACACATAAACATTCCCTGGTTTTGGGGGCCATAAAGAAGAGGCGACTCCTGGCTGATCACTCGGATAATATACGGTACATCCAAAACTATCAGATATTGCAATATACCAAGCATGGTTGTATGCTGTATCATATTTGTGTTTGAAGGTTAATTTTGCAGGATTCCAAAATGGCACATACATAGTATCTCTCTCCTTATTAAGCGGATTAAAATCACTATCAACATCAAAATACCAACTCATATTATTAATCTTACCATACTGGGTAAAAGTGAATGCTGCACTATCCTGTTTACATATCGCTGTAGGTGCTGTTATAGCAACTTCAGGACCTCTAACTTTAATGTATTTATTTTGAATGGTATCTTTCCAACATCCATATTTCGTCATTGCTCTCAGCCAAATATTATACTTACCCGCAACAGCAAAGGAATGGAACACATTATTGGTACTGCTAATAATAAGTGGTGATGTGTTATCTCCAAATTCCCAACTACAACTATCAACAATATCTTTAGAATAGGTCAAATTTTGAAATAATAAAGAGGGCGTAGGATAACAAGCAACGATAGTATCAGTGCTAAAAACGCGAGGGTGAGGTTGCGGGTGTACCGTAAATATATCCCCTATAGTTGAATCGCACTGACCAATATTAATATAAGTTACTTTCAGTGAAATAAAACGCTGACCGTAGCCTGGATATAATTTCTTAGGAACTTCAGCATTACTCGTATCTCCAGAACCATCACCAAACATCCATGTATATCGTTTTTTAAGATATAATGTATCTTTTATATTATCAGGCGATATTGGCCATAATGTAGTATAATCGTTAAATTCACGTACCGTATCATTTTGGCAAAGGTGATTGCGATAATATGAATTGGTATCAATCATAAAATTGGTGTACGGCTTAGTAACCAAAATGGTATCATCCAAATTACTTAAGCGTAAGCGATCGCCTGTATCGAAAGGTTTACGAAGACTACGTGTTGCTTCACATCCTAAAACGTCTTTTATGTTCATTGTAGGAACTACATAAAAACGATCTTGGTATTTGTGTTTAAAGTTTGTATAGGGTAAGTAATGTGTTTCATTGGCGCTACCATCATTGTAATTCATAGTCCAATGTACATAGGCTGTATCAGGAATAGAGCCCGAAGTTTTAAGCGTATCAAAAATAAGTTCTTGTCGAACACATGCTTTAAAGTCATTAACCTTAAAATGGGGATAGGGCTTAAATATTCGAAGCATATTATTTTTAACCACCGAATCTTTTACATATCGTATGCGATTGGATGCATTCTTATAGTCTGTTTTATAATAAGCTGCAGGAGCGAGCGCTTCAACCGTATGCGTTACACTAAATATACCACGTTCGAGTATTGAATCTGTAGTGCCTGTTGCAATATGTTTAAAAGGTAAATCCTTTAAGGAGGTTTCTAATACATCATTCCATGAGTTTCCGCCTAATACTTTTGGTGAAAAATCAGAACTAGGCTTGAGTTTCCAATAATAATTTCGTGAATAACTAGTTGCACTATGTAAAACAAAAGAAGTATCATCACAATAGATCTTATCAGTAATGGTCGAATCATGGTGATTTTTGTGAACCGTAAATGTGGGTGTAATTTTTGCGTGAACATGCAGCTCAAAGGTATCAAGAACGCTTCCATTCCATATTCGTAAGGTATCCCTATATGCATTGCAGGAGACTGGGGCCATGCTATTCGTAACAAGCATGTTTATGTTTTTATACGGAACCGTATCTATCAGGCTGCCGCAACCGGGTGAAACTGCGGGATTGCATTTTGTGGCTGCGTATTTATGTGAAATACGAGTATGCGTTGGTTTCATTTTACCAATAGTATCAACAACTTTAACACTACCATAACTAATAGTAGTATCTTTTCCGTCACCAAAAAACAGTTTTACGCTATTGCAATTAAACACTTTTGCATAAAACCAATATATATATGGGCTTGCTGGGTCTATTACAATGGAGTCAAAAATACCAAATGGTCCATTTAGCTTAGCTCTTCTAAATATGGTATCACTTGAACAACCATTAAAACGAACATAATAATATACATGTTTATTAGTAGCTGAATTAAGCGGATAAATCAACGTATCTAATCCTTTTATAAGAGTGTCTTTAATGTATTCATACGATGTCTGCCACTTTGTGGTATCCTGCTTAGTAGCATTGGGTCTGAAATTTGAATACAAAGGATTTAAAAAGTCTTTTTCGGGTCCATTCCCATAATACCAATGAAAGCTCCAACGCTCATCATATTTAGGTTTTGGTTTCTCTGCGCCACCACCTGGATAATATTTAGAGGTATCTCTAAAGTAATGCTTACTACCAATACATAAGTCAAAAATAGATGTTGTATCAGCATATTTAAGCTCATCAATCATAAAATTAGGAGTCATAGTATCACCCGGAACAACAAAAGTTTTTCCTGTATCACTACAAGCCACGCCACAAAGAGCATCACGAATACAGAATATATTATACACCGTATCAATAGTTGTTAATGTAAACGCTTTTTTATCCATACTATCAACTAAATGTATAGTGTCTAATATTAACATATCCATCTTGTTAGGACTTGTCTGCTTATAATACTCCCACCAATACTGCGTAATTCGACTTTTGGTAAAGGGTGCATCCACCCATTTTATGATTTCTAGTTTACCCGTATCATTCGTAGGAATACATCTATCCTCCAATGTGTCAGCATAAATTGACACTTCATTATATCTATATTCAATTGAAATTGGTAAGGATGGATCTGACTTGCAACCAAATTTAGACTCTACCTCAAGCTGCGCAATTAAAAATGAATTCCCCTTAGGCGGTTTTTTATTAAAAATATATATTGGATCTTTTAAAGTACTGGTGCCTAAGATTTCACTACCAGAATAAAATGACCAATTCCATTTTTTAATAGAGGAGATAGACGATGAATTATCAAAAAAAGATACCGTTTCTGGCATTCTGCACACCCATGTAGTACTTGTAACCCCAGATGCTGTGGGCATATCTACCTCAAGGTGATGTATTGGACTAGCACTACATGATCCATCAGCATTTAATGCAAATAAAATAACATCTTGAGGACCCGGGGAAATAAAGGAGTGTGTAGCTGTTGAACCCGAATAGGATAGACCTTCAATATTCCAAATAAAAATAGATGCCCCAACGGTGGTACTTGTGAAAGAAATAGGAGTATTAGCGCAAACAGTATCTGGCCCATTTATGGTAGATGTAACATTATCAACACTTACCTTTATAGGTGTAGCTGCGCTTTTACAAAAGTTTGTATCGGTTATGGTCATATTAACAAAAAAATCCCCTTTTACATTATATAAATGACTAGGGTTTTTCAAAGTACTTGTTGTTCCATCACCAAATGTCCAAGTAGATTTCTTTTTAAACAAATGACCCGATGGACTTGTTGATGTATTAACAAAAGCAATAGTTTCACTACCATCACAAATAACAACTGGACCTGCTGGTGTAAAGGAAGCTATTGGTTGCTTTGAAACATGTACTGTTTTGTATACATAATAGCTTGCAATATTCTTTTTATCTACTACTTTTAAACGAATTCTCCAACCAGATGCTGGAAGCGATGAGAGATTAAAATTCTTACAACCCGTTTTCCGCATACTGGTATCACCGTCACCAAAATCCCAATAATACTTTGTTATAGCTTGCGAAGCCGATACTGCTTTTGAACTAGCTGCCGAATAGCAAACTTTTAAGCCTTCGCATCCTCTGGTAGTATCAAGAGTAATAACCGCAGTGGGTCGTTGCCCCATAAGGTTAAACATACAAGTAAAGAAAAATAGCGCAGAAAGAATTTGCATTTTATATTTCATCCGTAAATAATTATTTTTAAAAGGTTTAACGGAATCCACATGTGTTTGGTCAGGAACCTGATCAACATGCATGGAGCTATTTTCATCTGTGTTTCTGTTAAGAGAAAGTGTACATGTGGGTTTCATAGTTTAAAGATTTAGGTTTAATATTTGAATACTTATTGGCTCACCATATAACACCCTTAAGTGCTTACATACCCTTAGTTCAATAAAAAAAAGAAGGCAAAATAGTGTATTATTAAGGCTGAAAAATAATTCTGTTAAGGGTTTATATATTTTAATTATCAGAAGCAAAAACCTTTACAGGTATTACAGCAAGGCAAAAATACTAAACTATTATAATATTTTCATAAATATATTATTATATTTGCACAGCTACTAAAAGGATTCAGCGAAAGCATGTTAAACCTTAAAATTAAAACTATTGAAAATTAAGTGGTTTACATACATTTGGGTTAGTTTGTTTATCTCAATATACCCTGTGATAGGGCAAGATATTCACTTCTCTCAGTTTTACTTTTCACCTCAAACGCTAAACCCTGCTTATGCGGGCAATTTCAATGGGGCTTATCGTATTAATAATAATATGCGCCGCCAGTGGGGATCTATTACCCCCTACTCTACCTTTGCGCTTAGTGGTGAAAAACAAATTTATCTCAAGCAGCATCATTTAACTGGTGGTCTTATTATATTGAATGACCGGTCCAATAATGCCAGTCTTAAAATCAATAAGATTTATTTAACTGGTGCTTATCATAAAGATTTTGAGAAACATGCACTACATTTTGGCTTACAGGCTGGCTTTGTAAATAAGAGCTTAAATCAGGGAGACTTATTATTTGACAATCAGTATTCGACTGATCTAGGTGATTTCTCATCAAGCGAAAATTCATTTGAAACAGGTTTTCTTGAAAATGCATCGTATCTAGATATCAACTTAGGAGCTGGATGGAGTGGCGATTTTGGCAAAATAGCTCCATTTATTGGGTTTAGCGCATTTCACGTTAATATGCCCAATGAATCATTCTTTAATAATAACAGCAAATTACCTATTCGAGCAGTGGTAAATATAGGAACCAACCTTATAGCTTCTGAAAAAGTATATCTTACCCCTAATTTTCTATATATGAACTACAACCAAGTAAACCAAATGGTTTTTGGCTCTAGTTTTACTTATGTATTATCGAATAATTATTTAGAGAATTCGGTATTTGCTGGCGTTTATGCTCGCAATACCCGCGAAAACTTTGATGCTATGATTATTTTAGTTGGGGGCAATTATCAGCACTGGACTTTTGGATTGAGTTATGATATTAATATGTCTGATTTGCAATCAAGCAATGCTAATCCTGGTGGCATTGAATTGGCTATTATCTATAGAGATATAAGTACACAAATCAAAAAATTCTTTATACCCTGTGAGAGATTCTAATAAAATAAAGTTTTTTTCGATACTCCTGGTAGGCCTACTAGTGATGTTGAATGTGAGTGCCCAATCGGAGGCTGCACTTGAACGACAACTAAAATATCTCCCTGCAAAAAAGATTCTGAAATTTGCTGAGACAGCAGAAGAAAAGGGGGATATATATACTGCCATAAAATATTACACGCGCTACACTGAAAAAGTGCCTGGTAACTATGAGATAGCTTATAAAGTTGCGAAGTTAAATCTGAAGGCTCGCAATTATGTAAATGCCGCTACTTTTTATAAAATTGTAGCAGATAGTGCTAACGGAAGCTATCCTGAAGCGGGTTACTATTATATAGACATGCTTAAGCGCCAAGGTAAATATGAGGAAGCCCTACCCCTAATGCAACAATTTAAAAAGAACTATCGCGGAAGGGCTCTCGGCAAAGAAATAGATTACAGCATTGAAGGGATGAAGATGGCTATTCAAATGAAACAAAAGCCAGCCAATTACGACATTAATCATTTAGATGGCACTATAAATAAGGCTTACATTGAAGCGGCTCCTGTCTTTATTGACAAATCAAAAGTTATTTATAGCGCAATGCCTGCTGATACAGTACCGTATTTTAAGCCCAATTCAGATAATGTAACAATACCTGTTCGTCGTTTTTATACAGCTGAACGCATAAAAGATATTAAATGGGAAGGCAAAGGCGAATTAGTGGCTCCTTTTAATAGACCCGATGCTCATACTACAAATGGTTGTATTTCACCTAATGGCCGCAATTTCTACTTCACCTGGTGCCGCATGAATGATGAGGGTAAAAATATTTGTCAGATATACCAAAGTAGTAAAACCGATAGTGGTTGGAGTGCGCCAGTAAAGCTCAAATCGCCTGTTAATATTGAGGGGTATAGCAGTACCATGCCTACAGTAGGTCTTGATAAAAAGAAAAATGAAATATTATACTTCTCCTCCAACCGCCCCATGCGCAGCGAAGGTGGCTATGATATTTGGTATGGCTTATATGATATAAAAGATAGTAGCTTTTTACGCGTTGATAATATTGGGCGTAAAATAAATACACCTGGTGATGAGATCACCCCTTATTTTGATGATGCTTCTAAAACACTTTACTTTAGCTCTGATTATTGGGCTGGTGTG
>JBBRXJ010000086.1:0-14256 GCA_038248505.1 Bacteroidales bacterium | reverse complement strand
CGAGCACCTAGGATAGTTGTGTCCAAATGTGAAATATAGCCTAGAAAAAGGCAAAAATAACCTTGTAAAGGTTAAAAAACTAAAGATATGTGGTTGTTTTTTTACTGAAATATCAAAAATAATCAAAATAAAACTCCTAACAATAAAACTGGAACGTTAGGGGGCTTTTTGCAACGGTCTCATAGTGATTAAGATCACCGATATTTTTTTGGATTACAATAATTAACAATCTACATTTGCTTTATATAATTAATTAAAATAAATATGGAAAACAATACTTCTGAAAAAACTATTTCTTACCTCAGCTTCAAACTAGGTAATGAGGAATATGGAGCACACGTCAGTAAAATATTAAACATACTTGAAATGACTAAAATCACAAAAGTGCCACGAGCTCCTGAGTATATGAAGGGTATCATTAATTTGCGTGGTATGGTACTACCAGTAATTGATACCCGCATAAAGTTTGGCATGACAGCAACCGAATATACCGACAACACATGTATCGTTGTAATGGGTTTACTTTTAGATGGCGAACTTGTAAATGTGGGTGCACTTGTTGATGAAGTTTCTGCCGTAATTGAAATAACTGATAAATTGATAGGTCCAGCACCTTCAATAGGTCAGACCTACAAGAGTGAATTTATTTCTGGCGTGGCAAATATTGATGAGCGTTTTATAATGATTCTCGATTTAATAAAAGTGTTCTCAAATGATGAAATACTAATGTTACGCGATGCCCATAAATCGGTATGCACTGAAAACATAGCATAACTTAATTATCATAACCCAATAAAACCCAACAAAAATGAACTTTAAAAATTTAAAAATCGGACAAAAACTTATTTTAAGTTTTTCGATAGTATTACTAGCGCTAATAGGATTAGCAAGTTATACTATCTATCAACTAAACAATTTAAAACAACTACAAGATGATGGCGCTAAAAGATCCGCTGATGCGATTAAGGCTCAAGAGAGCCGTCGTGTAGGATATAAGCTATATCAAGTAATTGCTGATGCGCAGTTAAACGGCTACTCAAACGAGGTACAAACCAAATGGGAAGAGTACAAGAAGGAAGGCCAGAATATTTTCACAAAACTTGCTGAACATGCAGATACGGATGAAGAAAAGGGATTTATACAAACGGCTAAAATTAATTTTGAAGAAGTATTAAAAATATTTGAACAAATAATGGTTCCTGAAATTGCAGAGCAGGGAGATTCAGCAAATACTAAAGCTTACGATGCCGAAATTGACCAAATACTAGCAAAAATGCAAGTTCCATTAAGAGAATATTCAAATTCACTTACCAAAGAAATGGAAGAGGCCGATATAGTATTTGATAATGACTCAAAAGCTATTATTAATATGGCTATTGTAATATCTTTGCTTTCAATTTTCTTTGTAGTAATTATTATTTTTGTAATGATTAGTGCAATTGCCAAGCCTCTTGTAAAAGGGGTTGAATTTGCGCAACAAATTGCGGGCGGTAATTTACTGGCTACATTAAATATTGACCAGAAAGATGAGGTTGGCATCCTTGCTGATGCAATGGAGACCATGAAAGCCAAACTTACTGAGATTATAACAAGTGTAATGGAAGGCGCAGATAATATCGCTGCCTCTAGCCAACAAATGAGCAGTTCAGCTCAACAGATGTCACAAGGAGCTACAGAACAAGCTTCATCTACCGAAGAAATTTCATCATCCATGGAAGAAATGGTTTCAAATATCCAACAGAATACCGATAATGCTCGCCAGACTGAAAAAATTGCCGAAGGCTCATCACTCGGTATTGAAAATGTAAATAAGGCATCCGCAAAGAGTTTAGAATCAGTTCGCATCATCACCGATAAAATAAAAGTGATAAATGACATTGCTTTTCAAACAAATATTCTTGCATTAAATGCAGCAGTTGAAGCAGCGCGTGCAGGTGAACATGGGCGTGGCTTTGCCGTAGTTGCTGCCGAAGTGCGTAAATTGGCTGAGCGCAGCAAAATTGCGGCCGATGAAATTGTTCAATTGTCAGCTGAGAGTAAATCAGTAACTGAAGAAGCTGGCAGTTTAATGTCTGCAATTATTCCCGATGTAATAAAAACATCTAAATTGGTACAAGAAATTGCTGCAGCAAGTATAGAACAAAATAGCGGGGCTGAACAAGTAAATGGAGCTATACAACAATTAAACAATGTCACACAACAAAACGCTGCTGCGGCTGAAGAAATGGCTACCAGCTCCGAAGAACTCTCATCGCAAGCTGAAGTATTAAAAAATACCATTTCATACTTTAAAATTGATTTGAAAAAACAAACAAATCAGTTTCGCAAAGCTACATCACATGCAAACCCAGTTTCAAATGTTAAGGTAGCCCACATGAAATCGAGTACGATTCTAAAAGAATATCCAAAACCCACAAACAGCGAACCACGCAAAGGGGTAAATCTTAAGATGGATGACAAAGACGATAAATATCAACAATTTTAGATAATAATGCTTTTTAGGGTTTCATGGGTTTAGGTTAGAGGCCGTTTCATGCAAGTGGAGCGGCCTTGTAATTTTAAATAAAAATATTAATGTTGATTCTTCGTGTTTATATAATTATAACTAGTGGATTGACTTAGTAACTATTATTGAGTGCTAGCGTATAAAATAAATAAGACAAAACTAAAAAAACAATATATGCGATTTAAGGACTTGAAAATTCGTGCGCGGTTAAACTTGGTTATAACCCTTGTTATGTTGGCTGTTTTTGGTACATTTTTATTTCTCGTAATGTATTCCGAACGTAAGCGCAGTGCAGCAGAAACTGATATTGTAATGATGGAAAAGATCTCTGATTTATACGACATAGTTGATCGTCAAATTATTACAAATCAGCAACGAGTAAATACAGCACTAAAGGTAGCACACGAATTATTTTATTCTGACAACACACTATCAGAGACAGAGCAAAACATATCGGTTGAAGTTACCCAGCAAATTAGTAAAGAAAAAAAACAAGTGAACATTAATAAATGGTTGTTTAAAAACAATCAATTGCAATTTAATTACGATTTGGTTGATAAGGTGAAGGAGCTAACAGGTGCTACTTCTACTATTTTTCAAAAAATTGACGGTGGTTATGTTCGAATCTCAACCAATGTAAAAAAAGCCGATGGAGAACGAGCAATTTGCACCTACATTCCTGATGATTCGCCTGTGATTAAAGCAATAGAAAAAGGCGATACATATTTTGGTCGTGCATTTGTTGTTACGGCTTGGTATCTTACAGCATACGAACCTATTTATATTAACGGAGCCTTAAAGGGAATCCTGTATGTTGGTGTACCTGAAAAAGACCTGACTGAATTAAAAGAAGTATTTAACAATCAAAAATATCTTGAAACAGGCTATCCCTATGTTGTTTCAAAAGATGGCATACTAATCATTCATCCCAAAAAAGAAGGAGATACAATATCATCATTTGATTTTATAAAAAGAATGATAGCTAATCCAAGTCAAAGTGGTAAAGATGAATATATTTGGGAAGGTAAAAATAAGATACATTATTACAAATATCTTGATAAAATTGAATCGTACATTGTTATTTCAATATATAAAAATGAATTATTAAAAAATTTGAATCGTTTGCGGAATTTAATAATTGTTATCGGATTAATTTCTCTGTTTGTTTTTTCATTCTTTATAGGATTACTGAGTAATTCAATAAGTTCCCCAATTGAGAAAGCACTATTATTTGCCAATAAAATTGCCCAAGGGGATTTAACCGCAGAAATACAATTAGGGCGAAAAGATGAAATTGGAGATCTAACAAAATCTCTTGAAATTATGGCCAGGAATATGCGTGAGTTGGTTGTAGAAATTCAAAACAATGCCAATGGAATTCTTACCACAAGTCAACAAATAACGAACACCTCACAATCTATGTCGAATGGTGCATCAAGTCAAGCATCCGCGGCTGAAGAGCTTTCCTCCTCCATGGAAGAAATGGCAGCAAACATTCAACAGAATTCAGACAATGCAAAAGAAACAGAAAAGATTGCTGAAACCTCAGCCATAGAAATTAACAAGATGGCCGCGATTGCTGAAAAAAGCATTAATTCAGTACGAATGATATCGGAAAAAATAAAAATAGTAAACGACATCGCTTTTCAAACAAATATTCTTGCACTAAATGCAGCTGTTGAAGCCGCTCGTGCAGGTGAACATGGCAGAGGATTTGCGGTGGTTGCAGCAGAAGTTCGAAAATTGGCTGAGCGTAGCAGATTGGCTGCGGATGAAATCATTGCTTTGGCATCTGATAGCTACAGTTCAACGGATAACGCATTTAAAAAAATGGGGGCAATGATTCCTAATATTCTTAAAACAAGTAAATTGGTGCAAGAAATCTCAGCATCAAGCTCAGAACAGAATGCAGGTGCCGAACAGGTTACTAATGCGGTGAATGATTTGAGCAATATAACACAACAAAATGCTGCTGCATCAGAGGAATTAGCAACCACCGCAGAGCAACTAACAGCACAGGCGAAGCGTTTACAACAATTGACTGAGCGTTTTAAAACGGATTAATTATTTAGACTTGTGAAAATTATTGGTTTGGCTTGTGTACTTAAGACACATTTAATCATGTATATGTTTTTGCTACCCATATATTGACCTCATGGAACAAGGAAGAAACTGTATTTTTTGAGCGTCACAATTTAAAAACAGGCCTCTCCAATCATGGGGTAATTATTTTCCATTCCAGTACCGTAGAGACAAAATGTATTTAAGTACCGATGCATTATTTCCAAATAAGTTCAGCAGCCTCCTTTGAAAGAATTATATTATCTCTAATGATACACGATTTTTCAAGCGCATCACTCATGGTGTGTAATTTAATCACATCCTTAGTTTTTCCGGTGGGTCGTATTGTATTCCTCTCAACCCTAATTTCAGCGCTGCCTTCATCTAAATAAATATCATGAGCTTTCAGATTTGAATGTAAAACATTTTCTCTTATTAATGTTCCTTTTTGTCGTCCTAATGTATATATTCCCGCACCATCAGCACGCTTTAACATTACATGATGAATATAATTATTGGTAATGAGATTGTTTTGTGAAATGGCAGGCACCGTATATGTGTGAATGCTGTCGCCAACAACATAAGGAAAATCAACACTTCCCCAGCCCCATCCAACAGAAATTCCAGAATATGTTAAGTACGATATTTCATTATGATCAATAATAGTACTATCCGTAAAGCCAACAAAAACGCCTACCCCATCTTCATATTCGCAGGCTACACGGCTAATGAGACAGTTCGTAATTACATTCCCTTTTACAATATTTCGATTATCAGAAGGATGATGATCTTCACTTAACACATCGCCAATTTGAATACCACTACCTGAAATATCAAAAAAATTGCAATTATCGATACGATTATAGGACGAGCCTTTCTGTATATCAATACCTGCACCACCTAATTTCTCGAAAGTACAGTTAATGAATGAACTATTTTTACAATATTCAAGAATAATATTTGCTACACTTCGCATTGCATCATTGGAAGAATATTCATTTAATGTATGATCTTGTTGCATGTACTTATATCCAGGAACGGGCATGGTGAAATTACTTTGAATACTCAAATGACCAATTTGAGAAGGCTGCATCCATGATGCATGCGAAAAGGTGATCCCTTTAAAAGTGATATTTTGTAATGGGTTTTCAATACTTCCTTTTAATTTTAATAAAATTTCTAGTTGAGGAATTATAACTTCCGCTTTATTCATATCTGTTGATGGCGAAGGCATATAATAAAGCCACTCGTTCTTTTGGTCATAGTACCATTCTCCAGGCTGATCAATAAATTCATAGGCATTTTCAAGATAAGCCATAAACCTATCATCGCGTCCTGGTTTTATGTTTAGCAACTTAAAATAAGGCTGCTGCATACGAATAAAAGATAAAGAATCATTTTTTACTATGGTATCTATTTTTGCAATCATGTGACACCATGTCATCATATATACAATTTCAATATCATGAGGGTTCTTCCACTGCAATGGTTCTTGGTCATTACTTAAATAGCCAACCCCAACCGCATCACTTTTAAAATCGCCAGTATTAAATTTAACAGAGAATGTTTTATTTCTTGCACGTGTGGCTCGTATGCCATCTACATAAACCTGTCTGAAATTACTACCAACGATTTTTGCTCGCCAGATATTACCTTCATAAGCACTCCAGTTTGTAACAAATTAACCTCCGCTTATTATTGGCTTTTCAGCTTTCCATGCACTGAAATTTATTCGTATATTTTTATTGGAAATTTCATCACTCTTAATAATAAAACTACTATCTAAAAAGTAACTACCACCTCTTAAATAAATTTGAATACTGCTATTATCATTGGCACTTTTTATTGCCCTTTCCATTGTATATTGCAAGTCTTTAAATGGAGCATCAATTGTTCCTTTATTATTATTAGAACCTAAGGGAGAAACAAAATATTCTTGTGCATTTATTGAAAATGCATGTATTAAAAATACAATGGCGATATTTACTATTTTCATATATTGATTTTTTACTTGTTTTTTTTGAAAGAAATAATCCTCATCTCCGCCACGGCAGAACAACACCTCATCACCTCACCATATTATCCCACCACCACATTCTTCCGCATCCGACTACTCTCTATACAGGCCTCAATAATTTGGATCGTCTGCAAAGCCTCTTCTGGTCTAACTAATAAAGCATCGCTCTTACGTATTGCATTGTAAATACTATTATAAAAAGCCTGATAATTACCTGCTAAAGAAGGAACTTTTTCAATTAGAGAAGCGTCAATGGTATTCAAAACACCCCAAAATTGGGATGATTCAGCACCCCATGTTGCATCGACAGGAAGGAAACCGTCTTTTAAAGCCTGTTCTTGAGGGTCAAGTCCATATTTTACAAACGAACCCTTAGTGCCATGCAAAGAAAAGCGCGGTCCGCATTCTTTTACAATATAACTACTTTTCAGAATGACTCTAAAATTAGAATAAAACAATTTTATATCATAATAATCATCTGCTCCAGCATTTTCACGCATCGTTTGAATATCGGCATATACCTCTAAAGGCATACCAAATAAAACAAGCGCTTGATCAATAAGGTGTGAACCTAAATTATATAAAGTCCCTGTACCCGCACTTCCTGTTTCTTTCCAACTACCACTAATTACCGGTCTAAAGCGATCGAAGTGCGATTCAAACTCAACTAAGCGGCCTAATTTATTTGTTGCAATAATATGTTTTACGGTTAAAAAATCATTATCCCATCTACGATTTTGAAAAACCGACAAAACCAATTTTTTCTTTTTTGCAATATCAATAAGTTCAACAGCATGACCTGATTTTATAGTAAAAGGTTTCTCAACAACCGCATGCTTACCAGCGTTTAATGATGCCTTACAATATTCATAATGGCTATCATCGGGTGTATTAACAATTACTAATTCAATTGCTGAGTCGGCTAGCACTTCTTCAAATGTTCTTTTAATGTTTGCATATGGATATTTTTGTGCCGAACAGTTCTTTGTTCGTTCCAAAATTGAGCAAATATCAAATCCTCCGTGACTTGTTAATAAAGGGCCATGAAAAACTTCGCCCGACATTCCAAAGGAAATCAGAGCCGTACGTATTTTATCCTGCATATTCAATTTGTTTACTATGGTAAATTTAGTATATTTGATTGTATTTACAATAGGCATGATTATACCACAATACGAAAGCGCTTTTTATAAAAGCATAGCAGCCATGGGTACTCGTTTTAATGTTGTATTACCTGGTCTTTCACCTGAAAGAGCGCAGGATGTTTTTGGCTTTATTCGTAGTGAAGTATTGCGCTTAGAGCATATGCTCAATCGCTTTGCTGATGATAGCGATATAAATCTCATTAACAAAAAGGCCTTTGCTACTCCTGTAAAAGTTAGTGATGAGATTTTTGAAATTCTTGAACTTTGTAATTCCTATTATATTAAAACAAATGGTTATTTTGATGTGACTATTTATCCTTTGATGCGTCTCTGGAATATAAAGCACGGTTATAAGCTCGATATTTTTGAGCCTGAAAAAGATGAAATTGATGAGGTACTCTCAGCAATAGGAATGAACAAAGTGATTCTTGATAAAGAGAAAAAAACGGTTTCTTTTGTTAGAAAAGGATTGGAGATTGATTTAGGGGGATTTGCAAAAGGATATGTCATTGAAAAGGTTCGTGAATTATTACTCGATTGCGATGTTAAAAATGCTTTTATTAGTTTTGGTGAGAGCTCCCTCATAGCTCTAGGGCAGCACCCACATGGCGATGCATGGGAGGTAGGTATTCCGCATTTATTAAATAAAGATAAATTATTATATAAACTGAAGTTAAAAGATCAGGGGATATCCAATTCGGGTACAAATCCTACAGAGTCGGGTTTCAGCAGATTTGGGCATATAATCAATCCTCGAACGGGGAATCCTATAATTGGTACAATTGCTGTAACGGTAGCCTCGTTCTCAGCTATTGATGCTGAAATACTCTCAACTACCTTGTTAATGCAAGATGAAGCAGAACGTACCCAAACGATTAAAACCTTTAATATTGATAAAGCAATACTATTTGAATATAGTGAAACAGGGGAGGTTGTAATTAACGAACTGAAATAGTGAATGTTTTTGATAATACCTAATCATACTCCAAAAAATAGTATGAATTGCAATTAACTTAAACCAACATATAATACAATTCCTTGCAGTATAGCTAAGCTTGCATAATACTAAATTATTTTTCTATCGTAGAACGGCTATAAAAAAGTAGACTCGCTTTTTTAAAATAAGTCATTTCAAATGAAACCTTTTTTATATGCATCCGTTAAATTTAATTAATTAAAATACGATTGTTTTTTTATTGAGAAGAATATCTTGTTTGTCAGCATTGTTGCGGTTAGCCTATTCGTTTTTGCAATAATAAAGAAAGCAGTTTTTAAAAAATCAATTGCCTTAAGCGCCACAAAATCGCTTACTATTTCAAATGTAATTATCATTTGTGTTTCATATTATACAGGATCCACAAATCTATCGAACGCTTTGTGGGCAGTACCAATAATTTTATCAACTATTTTACTCTCCTATATTTCTTTAAGAAATAATATCAAGAAGCCTCTTGACTTAGTCTGCAATCAAATCTCCGATCTTTCAAACGTAAAAATAATACATTCAGAAAAAGAACTTTATAAAAAGGATGATGAAATTGGAAATGTATTTAAAGCACTTAAAGCCTACAATCAACGGATGCATGAAATTATTGATCGCATAACCGTTGTCTCAGAGAACATTCATCGCTCAGGTTTAAGCTTAACTGATAATTCCACGCAACTAGCGAATCTATCAAACCAAAATGTTACGCTCTCAACAGAGGTGACCGAATCAATTGATGAGATGGCTGAACTATTAAATCAAAGTAACTCAAATGCTGTTGCAGCACGCTCCATTGTTAATGAATCGTCAAGTAATTTAAAAACGTTTAGCAGCGCATCCGAAGAAAATCTATCATCCATTGAGACTATTGCAAAACGTATTACAATTATTAACGAGATTGCATTTCAAACCAATATATTAGCATTAAATGCAGCTGTTGAGGCAGCTCGGGCAGGCGAGCATGGCAGGGGTTTTGCTGTGGTGGCTGCTGAGGTGCGCAAGTTGACTGAACGTAGTAAAATGGCGGCTGATGAAATTGAACAATTATCGCGATCAATGGTTACCAATACATCTCGTACAAATCATTTAATAACACACTTAATACCAGGTATGAATAAGAATTCCGAATTGGTTGAAGAGATTTTTGATTCAAGTGAAAAACAACAAGAAAGTACTAATCAAATAAACAATTCAATGCAGCAATTGAGTAACTCAACTCAGGCAAGTCTTTCTATTGCCGACACACAGGCAAGTAGCTCTCAAGACCTTACAGAGCAAACCAATGAGTTGCGTAATGTCTTGTCTTTCTTTATGCAAAGTTGATCATTCGAGCTAATTGATTCTTGCTTTTATATGTCGGGAAATTTCCATTGTATTGATGCAACTATAAATAACAATACGGTATTTGTCGTTGGTTCGACTCAGCATTCAGCTTGCTGTTTTTCGGTGCAACAACACTTCGTATTTGCATATAAAATTACTACTGCTGCCCCAAATCAACAATTAATGACTTGTTGCAACTGAATTCAACCGAATATACACTGGGTGTTTATTATTACTTAGTATACTCAAAAGATAAGATTCTTTCTTCAGGGAAGTTTGAGAAAAGATAAACCTTGATCTGTACTACCTAATTCCCAAAACCCTCATTTTCTAATAAATGAGGGCTTTTTTAATGTCTGTCTCTTAAGAGCCATGCCATTTAGCTTAATTACATACATACTGAGTTAATCGTAAAACATTAATGTAAAACACTTTGATTAGAATACTTGTAGTAAAACATAGCTGCAATCAAAATATTTTTATAGAAAATAGTGTATATTTAAAACCCAATAAATATTTTTGCGTATAAGTTACAAAACAAATTACTAGATGAAACATCATCACATCTTTCCTATCATATTAATCTTTTTAGCAAGCAATATTTGCGCTCAAAAAACGGCGAAAGACTTCTTTATAAAAGCTCACGAAAAGGCATCGTTATCAAATACAGAAGAAGCAATTGAATTGTTTAGCAAAGCAATTGAATTGGATCCATTATTGACGGTAGCGTATATTGATAGAGGTTCATTACGATTTAGCATTCGCGACTACAATGGTGCAGCTGCCGACTTTACGGAAGCACTTAAATTAAAACCCGATTATGCTGAAATTTATTACATGCGTGGAAATTCACTTTTCATTGTAATGGAGCTTGATAGCGCTTGTAACGACTATAAAGCAGCCGATAAATTGGGCTTTAAAAAAGCTACCGAAAAAATAGTTCTAGCCTGCAAAGATAGTGGCAGCCTAACACCTGTTAAAATATTTAATAGAGCTAATGCTAAATTCAATGAACAAAGTTTTCAAAAAGCCTTAGCTGACTATTCGCAAGCAATTCAACTTAAACCTAATTTTATCAATGCATATATCATGCGAGGTCTAGTAAAGGATGAGATAAAAGACTATATGGGTGCTGTTGCTGATTTCAACAAAGCAATTGAACTCAACCCAAAAAATGCCGAAGCATATATTAATCGAGCTCTCAGCAAATCGAATCTGAATGACCAGAGCGGCGCTTGCAATGATTTGAAAAAAGCAGTAGAATTAGGTTATGAAAAAGGGAAAGAATTAATGATTCGTATTTGTAAGTGAGTTGATTTTTCTTAATAAATATATGAACACTCCTCAACAGCAAACACAATAATTGTTAATCGTCACACCGCATCGGTGTATCGCTAAACCACTCACCACTCTAACAAACATTCACCCCTAAAACCGAACCGAACTAGCGGTCACGCTATCCACTTGATGACTTCCATCATCAGCGTTATATGCCCA
Source organism: Bacteroidales bacterium (assembly GCA_038248505.1). Classification (GTDB taxonomy): domain Bacteria; phylum Bacteroidota; class Bacteroidia; order Bacteroidales; family JBBRXJ01; genus JBBRXJ01. Next base: position 2,722 of record JBBRXJ010000086.1, on the reverse strand, counting down.
ATCTATAGATTGGTAACCACTCTTAACGTTACCCGTTCCAGAAATAAGTGTATTACTAATTGTTTGGCTTGAAATCGTTATTAAAGATCCTGATACGCTAGCAAGAACCTCAAAATCGTTACCCAAATTATAAAAATTAGAAATAATGATTTTATTTGTAGTAGATGGATCTTTAATAATATCTATTGCATAAGCTGTTTCTCCAGAGTATTTACTATTCTCACTAAGCCTCCATGTATCAACAATATTATCACGTACATCTGCTGTTTCTATAACATCCTCTTCAGGCTGACAGGAAACAATAATTAGTGAAATTGAAAAAAATAATGAAATAAATATTGCTTTATTCATAAAATAGTTTTATTTTGATGATCATTCAAAGTTACAATTTATTCTGAATAATTATTATACATCAGCAATGTCAATTGAAAAAAATATTGAAGCACTAAATATACGAATTACAGAACTTGAAACTGAGTTGCGTGAAACTAATTCTCATCTACAACAAATGGGCAAGATCGAAAAAGATCTTCTCGAAAGTGGATTCCGTTTCAAAAGTCTCACACAAAATTCACCCATCGGCATATTATTCATAGATATTAATGGCAATATCTTGGAAGCAAATCAATCTTTCATTGATTTGCTCGGATCAACTAACTTAGAAGAGACAAAAAAGATAAATCTTTTGGAATATTCTCCATTTATTGAATATGGAATTGCACAAGATTTCATTATCTGTTTAAAAGAACAAAAAACAATGACCTTTGAACGTTGGTTTGTAAGCTTAAATTCACGTAAAATATATTTAAATTATCACTTATCACCCATATTCAATCCTAACCAAGAGTTAATAGGAATCCTTGCTAACATTCAAAATCTCACCCGAAGAAAACTTACAGAAACTGCACTCGAAGATAGTCAGCATTTATTTCGCTCGGTATTGAGTGCAGTTCCTGATATAATGATTGTATTAACTCGTGAGGGAATTTACAAAGAAGTTTTTACAGCAAGCTCGGAGTTACTCGCTGCTCCAGCCGAGGAATTAATAGGCACATCCATTTATAAATTCGTATCAAAAGAAGTAGGTAGCTCAATGATTCGGATTATTCAAAAAGTACTCGACCAAAATAAATTACAAATATATGATTATCCTATTACCATAAACGAACGTACACTTTGGTTTCAGGCAAATGTGGTGCCTCTTCGAATGGACAATGAGGCAAACGTTTTATGGATTGCTCGTGACATCACCGAACGAAAAGAAGTTATAAAACATTTAAAAATAGCTAAACAAAAAGCCGAAGAATCAGATAAATTAAAGACTGCATTTTTAGCAAATATGAGTCACGAAATACGAACTCCATTAAATGGCATTTTAGGGCTAGCTGAGCTTTTAAAAGATGATGAAATAGATCAGAATGAGAAGAAAGATTATATTGATATTATAAATACGCGAAGTGGAGATTTACTAAAAATTATTAATGATATTATTGACATCTCAAAAATTGAAGCAAACCAAATTAATATTGAACCCTCGGCATTAAATATTAATACACTATTACACTATCTTGAAAATTCATTCATTTCTAAATTAAAACAAAATCAAAAATCAAATATTCAAATCATCCTAAATTACGGCTTAAATGATGATAAAGCCTTTATTTTAGCAGATGAACTGAGATTACAACAAATACTCAACAACCTCATGGAGAATGCCATGAAGTACACACACGAAGGGCATATTGAAATTGGATATAATATAATTGATGCCAAAGAAATACACTTTTTTATAAAAGATACAGGTATTGGTATTCCAAAAGACAAACAAGATCTTGTTTTTGATAGTTTCAGAAAAGCAGATGAGAGTTATGCACGCCTTTTTGGCGGAACAGGCTTGGGGCTATCTATTTCAAAAAAACTAGTTGAATTAATGAGCGGTAAAATATGGGTTGAATCAGAAAAAAATATTGGTTCCTCTTTTCATTTTTTCATCCCATATTATCCAACTGAAATCACAAAAACTACTGATAATAGGAGTAACAATAAACAATTTAAATACAATTGGAATAATAAAACCATATTAATTGTTGAAGATGATATTACTAGCTATCTTCTTTTTGAAACCATACTTGAGAAGTCAAACATTACCATTATTCATGCCTCTAACGGGCTTGATGCTATTGAAACATGTAAATCGAATCCGAAAATTGATCTTATATTAATGGATATCCAATTACCAGAGCTTGATGGTTATCAAACAACGATGGAGATTCGGAAATTCCTTATAGACATTCCCATTATTGCTCAAACCGCTCACGCTTTAAAAGAAGATAAAATAAAAAGTATGGATGCAGGCTGCAACGATTATATTACAAAACCAATTGATTTTAAACTATTGCTTCCAATAATTGATGAATATCTTAGAGATTAACAAAGGACATACCACATCTATATTTATTGATTAGCAGCTAAGTAAAACAATAGTCTATTATATGTACATCTCTCTGTTTTTACTCCCTAAACTCAAATAAAAAACAAATACGCATTTCATCAAAGCATAAACAAAATGCTCAAAATATATTTGATTAGTCGTTAGTTTGCCAGTAAGGGAAAATGCATGCCACTACTAGCCTTTCAAAAATTGAGTTTAAAAATCTTCTGTTTAACTTGAAGCAAAACTCATCTAAGTATGATTGCAAATATACCCCATCAATTCTGTGAT
>JBBRXJ010000085.1:0-14660 GCA_038248505.1 Bacteroidales bacterium | reverse complement strand
CTTGATGGTTACGTACCGACTGATATAATGGATCTTCAGTGGTATTGGCAATAGGATTAGGATTGGTAAAAGGATTTCCACCTACAAAATACTGATCGGTTTGATAAGTGATACCCTCCGTAGTATTAAAATATGGCGCGGTAGTATTACCACAATCAATAGCATATCTTAAGGTATCAGCACCGGATCCTGTATAAACAGCAACAGAGCCGAGAGTAAGGAGCTTACCTAAATCATGAGTGTTATTTGTAACATTTACACTTAAATCGTTGGTTCGTCCAAAATCAAAACTCTCTGTAGAACCTGTCATTCCCATATATGGAAGCGAATTACCATTCATCACAATAACCGAGTTATTTATATCTCTGAATTTATATTCTACTTTTCCCTCATCTGCAGAACCAGAAATAACAACGGTGTTTACGCAAAGATTATCTGTTATTAAAATAGCATCATCGTTGCGAACCCATGGCGTATAACCCTTACCAATAATGAATAATCGCAAAGTATCATCTGGAACAGAAAGAGGTGTATCCTCTCCTACTACCAATAAAACACCCTGCTCATCAAAAGCTCTAATGGCTACTGCCTTTGTTAATGTGTTGGTGTAGCCACAGGCATATTTACCACGTACAGTTACATTGCCAGCAACATTACCTAACACAACCATAATTTCACTGGTACCTGAACCTTGCATAATGGTACTACCAGCGGGTAATGTCCACTCATAAGCTTCAATACCCACATCATAATCGGTTTTAAAAAAGGTGGAGGTACCGGCGCAAACTAAATCAGAACCGATAATTGATGTTAATGTTTTTGAAGCCGATGCTACATTTATATAGTCGTATTTTTCGAGATACTGACGGTTCTGACAACTATCAGTCATTGCCATGTAAAGCTTTTTAAAACCAGGAGTAGAATATCTTATGGTATGCGGACCCTTACCACCCGTTCCAGGAAACAAAGAGGCATCGCCTCCAAAATCCCAGTAATAACAACATGAATCGCCCGTTGATGCATTGGTAATTACTAAATCTTCATTCACACATACATCCGTTTTATCGGCTAGGAAATCAACTCTCATCTGCATACAATTCTCAGGCATTACTGGCTGACTCACATATTCGCGTGGTTCCAAAGTGTCTTGCTGAGAGTGATTCCAAACATCTTGATACCATACAGCCAACCATGAATCGTTGGTTCCGTTTGGTGTTAAACGTAAACCATTCATTGCCCAACTGGTTTTAAATACCGATTTATTTAAAGTAGGATCGAAATGCGTAGCGCCTGTAAACTGAGCCCCAGCTGAGCTTGTACCATAGGCCGCAATAATATTATCACGGATACCTATCGAATTTACAACGCCTTGTGCCAAATTATCTTTATTGAATGCACCCCAAAAAGTACGAGCTGAATAATCCGGATTTGAAATAAAAATACTCATATCGCCCCCGGCATAATCGCCCAATAACTGCCCATTCACGTGCATCATATCGCGCCCCATAATTTGGTAGCTGGCCGAACCCGTTACATAAACATATCCCTTTTGATCACTATGAACATACCCTTCACTTATACGGAATGCATTTGATAAGCCACTTGTTAGTCTGGGAATAATATATTGACCTCGCTCAACAAAACCAGTACGTGAATCAATAGTAGCAACAAAACAAATATGTGCCGGACCGGTATTGTAAACCGAATTATAAAAATCATATTGTATCGCTTTTGAAGGCGCTGTACAACCCCTACCCGCTTGAAACTCTTTAGCAGGAGTGGTTTTACCATTCCAACGATACACACTATTACCTCCGGCCGTTTCACCCAAGAAATAAAGTTTTCCGTCTTTCCCAACATTTAATTTTCGAGGCATAGCATCGGCTTGATCCGCATATAATTCATATTCGGGGAAAGCCCATGAACTCCATATTTCTGTTAAAGGAGTACCAACATTAACAATTCTATATGCACGCAAAAGTGGCTGCTGAATTGGCTGCCCTGCATACCCACCGATATCTTTACAACTTGGAGAAACAACATCTGGATCTGCAGCAAAATTCACTTGCACTTGTGCTAATGCAAATACGGTGTCATTCCGAATGGTAATATCTTTAAAGCCTTTGGGGCCTCCCATCACTTGTTGCTGACACATGGCAGCACCATCGGAAGCTCGTAACACCATAAATCCAATTCTGTTTTCGGGTGTTGTTGTATAGCCACCAAACACAGATCCATTGCGACTTCCCTGATTACCGCCGGCACGAGTACCACGCGCTACAACTACATCACCATTATCATCAATATCTACCAAGCAAATATCAGTACCTAATTTATCCGTCTCCAATCCCATAGCGGTTAACTGCGCCATGGTTTTTGTCCAAATAATATTTTTACCAGTTGAATCAATTACAGTAACACCCCAGTCGCCTGATACAACCATGCGCATCTCTCCAAAATTTTGTATCTCATAATCAACAATATTATTACCCATAGTAAAGACGTGTACAATGGTATCGCCAAAACGATTTAAGCCTAAAATTTTACCGCTCGAGCTATAGGCAGCCCAAGACGTTTTGGTATGATTTGCAGATGCCCCAGTAGCATTAAAACCTGCTGTGCGCCACTTACCTGTAATATTGTAATCATAATTACCTGCAACAAAAACACGATAGTTGGTTCCTACACCAACACCTACCGCTTTATTCTCAGCACCAGCATTACCTCCTATATAAGTACCCGACTCTAAATGCAAATTAATAGTAGTAGCCTCTTTTTGCGGATCGGGCTGTAACCAATATATACCTAGTTGAGCACCCGCACAACCGTCCCAGTCGCACTTATTATCATATTTCATCCCCTTATATACAATATATAAGGTCTTTCCGTTATCGGGCGTTTGAACTGTTCGAATATTATTGAAAACACAACTCCCTTGGGCACCCATGTCTGAATTTTTCCCCAACACTATACGGTTAGCATAGTCAATCATTTCAACTCCACTTCGGTTGTTAATATAAAATGTGGTATTATTCTGAGGATCTGAGGGATCATAAACCGGTATTACAGGCCCCGTATTATAAGAGCCTCCTACAACTTCGTACTTCCAATTACTACCTTGCCACTGGTAAATACCTTGTTGCAAAGAGAGAAAGAAACGCTTTTTATCCCAACTAGGGTACATTCCATTATCACCTGTACAGGCTGATGGTGTTAGGTTACGCCAATCGGGTCCTTGAGAAATATTAAACCATTTCTTTAGTACTGGATCCCATGTCCAGACTACACGTACCGAGTTGTATTCACCACGACGGAATCCCAAGTTCCAACATGAGTCAACATCTAAGGCATCACGGTAACTAACAAAAAGCGAATACCGACCACCAATGTGATCGGCAAACTGATAGTTTGCAAAATGGTCGCCATCCCAACATTGAGAAGTACCATCATAAGGAGCTGCTCGGTCACCCCCGCAGGTGAATTGAGTACAAAGCCAATCGCCTGGTAATGCGCCAATAGAGTCATAACTTAAGGTTCCAGTATAAACATTGAATTTTATAATTCCTTGTTCTGCTTTCTTCTGCGCTGTTTTACCAGCACATCCGCTTTCATCAAGTACAGCGAAAAACAAAGTGTCACCCATAAACGAACGAAGAGGTGTTGAACCAAAACCTGCTTGTGTATTACCGGTTATTCTGTTAAATTGTTTATTGGTAAAAGGTATTGGAGTTATTGCTCTCCAACCAGTTGGTTGTGTTGGGTCAAACATGTAAATCATCCCATAGTTTGCCAAGCCAATTATATCCTTGCCATTCGTGAATAATTGGTAATAACCATAAGCTGAAGGATATGCATTTGCAACACGATACCATTTATTTTCAACCATGCTATGTCGGAACAAACCTGAACTACAGCCAATTTCATTAAACTCAGGATGTTTATCACAGTTTGAATCACAAGCAAAATTACCTATGTGTGCCGGATCCGGGATGGTGTATGTAATCCAAGCATACAATTCACCCTGCTTGTAAACCAACTGATCTACATTAAAATTATCGCGATACCATGTCGCTTCACCGCCAGTTTCACCAATTTGGGTGCATTTTGCAAATCCATCATTGGTTTTATACCAGTGATCTAAAGCCGTGGGCTGCGCCTTTGCACTGATATAACAAACAAATATCAAAATGATTATAAGCCAACTAGGACTCATTTTGTTTTGTTTGATCTTATTGGTTGTAGTAAATGTTTTCATAGGTTTGTATTACTCTTCAAAATTCTATTATTATACAGACATTTGAATCGTTTTGTTTCACATCTCTCTTGCTCTTTTGTCTCAAAATGTAGCACAAATGTTGCATTTCAGATGAGATTTCCGTAATCATATATATTTCATTGCATTATGATAATAAGCCGCTTTTCATAATATTTCAAAATTTTTGAAAACAAAGCAACCGATTAATTATGAACACACTAAATGCATCTTCCTTAATCTTTTTTAAAATCAAAAAAAAACTAATCATTCCTAAAATTAGAACAGATTATGAATCTGAATCCACACCTATTCGTTAAATGCTAATTATCAAAACAATAAAATAAACAAGGAAATTCACAAAGTAATAATTGCTTAAAAAATTATTTGAAACTGCATAATTGTACATCCCTTAAAAAGTATCTGATTTTTGCTGAAGAAAAAAAGCATTTTTATATTGAATTGCCCTTGGATTTAGTCAGGGTTAACAAATTCAATGATAAACTGGCTTTAGCCAAAAAAACAATGAACCTTTCAAAGCCATATTTCTAAAAAATTAATCTTATTTTTCTTTGAAGGATTTTATCTTATGATGTTCTTCCTATTGCTTAAATTGAATTGCCCTTGGCTAAAGCCAAGGGCAACAAATTCAATGATAAAATAGCTTTAGCCAAAAAAACAATGAACACAGCTGCCGCACGATTGTATCGTGTGGCATACCGGCTCCCACACATTAAAATCGTGTGGGAGCTCGGTAAAGATTTTATCTTATGATGTATGATTGCGCAAAATCAATTTTTATTATACACCAAGACTGCTATCAATTCATATTCTCAGTCTTTTGAAAATAAAAAAACTTAAATCCCAGGCAACGCCTCTCCTCACTTCCTACTTAAACCAACGCTCCCGTTTACTCATATACATTATAAACCAAAAAACAAAATGCATTGAATAGTATGCTGTGGCATCAAATATGCGCCCCATAAATGTACGCCGCTGTATATACTTATCATTCGTAACTTCATTGCAATCATTTCTAATAATTTCATCGAGTATCTTTCGAACACCCATTGCCCAAGCACTATCGAGCACATCAACATTTAATTCAATACTTCCGTACTCGCTCAAATGATTAAAATTAAAGGAGCCAATGGTTACCCATTCATCATCTGCAATAGCAATCTTGCCATGTACCATAGCAGGTTTGTATTCGTAAATGGTAACATTATTTCTTAAAAGCCAACGATATAAATAATTAGTTGCTCTCTTTAAAAATGGGGCATCTGTCATTTCAGAAAGTACTATAGTAATCTTCACGCCACGCTCAGATGCCTTACGTAAACGGCGTAAAACGAGGTTTCCTGGCAAAAAGTAACTAGCAACTAAGGTAAGCGTTTTCTCAGCATGCCGCATGGAATATTTGTATGATTGCGAAATACTATTACGCCGACGAACATAGTCATGCTGTCGTAATCGCACTAATGGAGAAGCTTTGAGCAAATTTAAACTAAAACTATGTAGGCGTCGTAAGCGTCTTTGTTTTGCAAATTTCTTATTCAAAATATTTGAACAAAGTTTTGATGCCTCAAGGGCTATTTCTCCTTCGGCTAATACGCCAAAATCGAGCCATGGTGGATTTTCAGCATCTCCCCTATATCGGGCAGCAATATTTAGTCCTCCAATTAACACATAACGATCGTCAACAACCAACACTTTTTGGTGTAAGCGCCGTCCTAATTTTAATTTAAAAAAATTAAAAAGTGATGAAAAAAATCGTACCCGAATACCTTGAGATGCAAGATCATCAACAAAAGAATTACTGAGATTTAAACAGCCAAATGAATCAAGCACTATATTAATAGAAACACCTCTATTAGCAGCTCTTTTAAGTGCTAAGGCAACCTCCTGCCCTGTTCGATCATCTTCTATAATATAAATCTGTAGATGAATTTCTTTCTTAGCTGCATCAATGATACGAATCATTGTCTGAAAATATGCTTCTCCACTTCTAAGGAACTGAAGACTCGTTGCGTGTCTATAACTTACAAGATAATACGGACGTATTTGCATCTTAAAATAATTTTATCGATCACCATCTAAAATTCTTCCTAAGCCCCCAAGTATAGAGCCTTCATCACGTCCACGGCCTCCAGCAGAGGGGGCATGACGCAATATACGATCGGCCAAACGAGAAAAAGGAAGTGTTTGAAGATATACCGTACCGTAACCACTCAAAGTTGCTAAAAATAAACCTTCTCCTCCAAAGAAAACAGATTTCAAATTACCTGCCATCTGTATATCATACTCAATACCTGGCGTAAATGCTACTAAACAGCCTGTATCTACAAGCAATCGCTCATTGTTTAATTTCTTCTCAATAACCGTTCCCCCCGAATGAAGAAATGCCAAACCATCACCCGTTAATCGCTCAAGTATAAAACCTTCGCCACCAAAAAATCCGGCACCAAAACGTTTCGTAAAAGCAACATCAATTTTAGTTCCCATGGCAGCACATAAAAAAGCATCTTTCTGACAAAGAATCTCGCCGCCCATAGCTGCTAAATTCATCGGTATAATCTTACCCGGATACGGTGCCGCAAATGCCACCTTACGCTTAATTCCAGAAGTATTTGTGAAATGAGTCATGAATAATGACTCGCCAGTAATAACTCGTTTACCAGCATTTAACAACTTGCCTAAAACTCCGTTATCCATTCCTGAACCATCCGACATTTTTGCCTCAAAGCTTATGCCATCTTCCATCCAATTCATAGCACCTGCTTCAGCAACTACAGTTTCATGCGGATCGAGTTCTACCTCCACTACCTGCATGTCATCACCGTATAATTTGAATTCAATTTCGTGTGATTTCATATATTATTGTGATTAGTGATTTTGACGTATGATGCTCAGCTGCCGCTTGATTGTATCTCTCTGCTGCCGCACGATTGTATCGTGTGGCATACTGGTTAGAGGCTATGCCCAGTAAAAAATTGCGTAGAGCGAAACTATCAACCAGCACAAAATTTGATACGAGTAATTTTATAGGGTAACCAACCGAAATTATCGCATCGAGATTATAATACTTTTGATTGCGTTTAACTTCTCTGTTTCCTTCTTTTTGAACTTGTAAGAAATCTTTACAAGTTGCTCCTTCGTCCAATTTTCCTTCTTCAAATATGTTTTTAAGATGAATGGTTATATTTTGCGAACTTGTCTGAAATCTAACATCTAACTTTGTTTCTCCATTTTCGGTTTGGCAGATGAGAAATTGAGAATTATTAGTTGAAAATTGAGAATTTTCCATGCTACTATTTTTTTTGTTTTTTGAGAATTTAATTATCGAAACCAATAATTTGAGTAATTCCTGAATGTTGTTATTTAACGAATTATATATATTATCCTCAATGTATTCCGTCCTATGTAAAAGCAACAACCAATAATCGGGTTCGTTAGCGTCTTTGAGTGCAATTGATAGTTTGTGAATAAAATCAGCATTACTTTCTGCATGTTGCGATTCCCTAACCAAAGCACCAATTGTAGTACCACTTCTTATAATCTGTTTGAAATAATGTATTCTTTCTTATCAGAAACAAGGTACTTGCCCAGGTTTACTATACAAACTCCAAAATCTAAACTTTTATCTAATACGATGTTCCTTCCTATAATTCTAAATTATCCATTCTCAATTAATAAAATTATTCATTCCACAATCTTCACTACTGATTCAAAGATATCAAAAGCTGCTGCTTTTTTATCTGATGATGTAACTAAAGGAACACGAATGTATCCACTAACACCTCTTGCCCATATTGCATTAAATGCTATTGGTTTGCTATTACTATAATTGGGGTAAAATGCTGCTAAGGTTCCATTAGCAATACGTTTTGGGAAGCACCAATCACTTGGTATTGTTGAGTCTGTTGGCCAATCAATAGTAAGTCCATCAACAACTAAATTTTTTACATTTTGAATTACTAGGGCAGCGCATGCTTTTTTGGCATCTGGATTTTTAGGTGAAAATTGACTGCTTTTTGCTTTGTCAATATTAGGTATAGGGTTTTCTATAAAGGGATACGTTATCCGAATATCACGCATAGTAAGGTTTTCTATTTGTCTTCCATTTTCAGCTGCAATTAAAATACGACCCTCGGTTTTACAAATAAAATTACTAATGTTTATATTTCTTAAAATGGGTACACGTCCTTTATAGTCCCATTGATTGCCATCTTTAAACATCCAATCGCCATTACGACTACCCGCACCAGGCTCAGGTAAATATAAACTGATATGTATGGGTCGATTATATATTAATGGAACTTTTGTATCGCAAACTATATTGCTTATGTTAATGTCTTCAACGGTACCTGCGCTCTCTGCATAGATACCAATAGCTCGCGATGAACCATAAATAATACAATTGGTAAAACTCACCTGCTTAATATCTCTAAAACTTTCATTGCCAATTTTTAGAGCTGCGCATAAACATTCTATTACACAATTATTAACTACAATTCTTTTGCATTCTTTTGTATCTACCATTGTTTTAAGACAGATGGCATCATCGCAGGTTTTGATTATACAATCGCTAATTGTGACATCGCTACAACCAGAAATATCTATTCCATCACCATTTGGTGCATATACATTATTCAGAATTTTTAGAGCACTAACCTGCACGCGTTCGCTGTTATATAAATGCAGAGTCCAGCCTCCTCCAGTTCGCAATGTAATATCTTTAATCCGAACATCAGTACACTCCTTTATTTCCATCATTGGGCTAATCTTTGTGGCTTTGGCCTTTATCCATAAAGGTATACTATCTGCATTAAATGATTCCCAAAATGCTGGACCATTGCCATCAATAGTACCTGCACCGCAAATAGTAATATTAGTAGCACTATCAGCAATAATCAAATGGTATGGTTGACGATCTCCATTATGACCCCATTTCATTTTTATATAATCGTTGGTATCAGCTGATCCAAAAATTTTGGCACCTGCTTGAACTTCAAAAACTACATTGCTTTTTAATTTTATTGTGCCTGAAATATAAATCCCCACAGGGACAATAACAGTGCCACCACCTGCGCTGTAAGCTTCGTCAATAGCACTCTGTATAGCTTGTGTGCTGAGTGTTAAGCTGTCACCCTTTGCTCCAAAATTTAACACATTATAAGTATCATTTTTTTTAGCACATGCTGTTAAAACAATAACTAGAATAATAAAAAGATTACGCATACAACTATATTAAGATTTTTACTACTGCTTTTTTTACAATATTTTCAGATATTAAAAGGGCATGAGCATCTTCTGGAAAGAATATGGCAAATGATCCTGCACTAACCGTAACATAGGTTTCAGGAATATCACTAAAGAAAACAATATCGCGCTCTTCACTATATGCTTCCTTCATGTTTTTACATTTATCACGATTGATATAGCCCATGATCTCACAACCCGAAATACAAAATTGAATATCAATATATCGTTTATGTGCCTCTAGTTGCGCTTCTTCTTTGGTTTTACCCTGTCGGTCTTCTATTAACACAAAAAGATTTTTTCCATCAAGTTCATAACGACCTGGTTCCATTTTTCTTAAATCATTACTTTTTAAAAAGTCAAATGCTGTATTAAAGGCTGTATGCAAATTAGCATATCTTGAAACGTTTTCTAATCTATCTAATATCATAATGGTATTGTTAAATGTTGTACGTCGAGGCGGAGTTTAATGTTGAATGTTTTATAGGATATGTTGAAGAGGATATATATTTCGAATGACTGCTATGTTTACTCATTTAAACGAATACTCGATTCTTTAATGTCATATTTTGGAATACTTTTTGATGAAGCCATTGCCTGTGGCGCTTCTATTAAGCCATCACGAACATTGCGTGCCCATAACAAATTAAACTCAGTACCTCTTGGTTTCTCATAGCTTGGTTTATGTACACGTGAGCTTCCGTTTTCAATACGTTCAGAAAATTTCCATTCGCTAGGAATGTTATCCGAAGGCCAATTTATTTGAACATCCTGTAAAGAAAATCCTTGCACATTTTTAATTACAATAGCAGCACTTGCCTCTTTTACATCAAGCTCCATACCCTTGAATTGGCTACTTGTTGCAGCTGATGCATAAAGTTTTGGATCTTCTATTAATGGATACATTAAATTTAAATTCTGTAAACGAATATTTTTTATACATCCCGTGTCATTTGCTGTAATCATAATACGACCTTGTGTTGTTGTCGTAAAATTTGATATTGAAACATTTGATATGCGTCCTTTCTTCTCGCCTTCATAAATAAACTGACTAATTTGAATTGGACGATTTAACACTAAAGGAGCATTCGTATTACAAACTATATTATTGATGTTGATATTATACAAATGACCTCCCTCAGTTGCATAAATACCAATAGCTCGTGATGAACCTGTAATTACACAGTTCGTGAATACAACATCATGTATATCTTTATAGGTCTCGCCTAATTTTAATGCAACACAGGTTGTTTGCATGATACAGTTTGTTACTGTAATATCGTGCGTTGTACGACTATTTGCAAATGTTTTTAAACAGATGGCATCATCGCAGGTTTTGATATAACAGTCACTTATCATTACCTTTCGGCATCCTGAGAGATCAATACCATCGTTGTTTGGACCATAAAGATTATTAATTAAACGAATTTTACTAATAAATACTTCATCGCAGTCAAATAAATGTAAGGTCCATTCAGGGCTATGTGTTAAAGTAACATTTTCAATCCGCACATTACTACATTCAACCAATTCAATCATATTACTAACACGTCCTTTTAAGGGTTTTATCCAACGTGGTAAAGTATCATAAGACTCCCAGAAAACATCTCCGTTCCCATCAATAGTGCCGTATCCAGTAATAGCAATATTGCTTGCGTTTCTTGCATAAATAAGATAATGTCTATTCTCTTGTTTATAAGCTCCCACAGTACACATAAAGGGTTTATAATCGTCATGATCTTTTGAGCCTAGCAATTTTGCCCCTTTTTCAAGCTTTAAGGTAACGTTACTTTTAAGCACAAGGGTACCAGTTAAATAAATACCACAAGGAATTACTACTTCGCCCCCTCCATATTTAGATGCTTCATCAATCGCTTTTTGAATTGAATAGGTATTCATAGTCATACTATCACCCTTGGCATCGTAATCGAGAATATTATAACCCGTTCGCGGTTGCGAACAAGAAAAAAAAATAAAAATAAAAAAAAATAAAAAACTGATTTTTGAAAATAATAAACTTGTATTCTGACTTTTCATATAAAATAGATTAATTTGGCAATAAAGATAAATTTTATGATTCAAAGATTATCATTTCTTCTCGTTTTTTTCATTTCAAATATTATTGCGCACGCTCAGTATAACACATTGATTATGGATAGATTTGTGGATAGAACTAAGTTTATCGACAATTCTGTTTTGCTCCATTGGGGTCATTACAATGATACTGTTTCTGCATTTGTACGCAACAGTAAAGCAGATAATACGGGTTTAACTTTCTCAGCATTAAAATTAAACGATACTGCCATTCTCTATACAAATTATCACAATACAGCCATTCGTTCATTAAAAGCTGCAACATGCATTGATTACGTATTCCCCGTTTTTAATAGAACATTAGATACAATGAAAATTCAATTTGATATGCTATGGCCAACGGTAGCAGGAAGTGGCGAAGTTGGTCGTGTTAATATTATCTTACTTCATTCATATCCAAATGGTGGCGCAAAATTTGGCGAGATAGACAGTCTTACACATATACACCCTTTTGCAAGACCTGCATATAATGTGCGCCTTCGAAATTCTGTAACAGTAACTAATAAAGGTTTTATTCTGTATGGTGGCGGTAATGAGGAATTGAGACGAATGTATATTCATGATGAAATCAATAAAGTATACAAACATTGGCTCCCCGGGGCCGTTCCTGCTAGCGCCACTAATGTTGGACCGTTTACTTACCCCGATAGTATTAGCTCAAAAGATTATACTACTACCGTTGCCTCAGCCACCAATTGGAAACATTTTACCTGGCTTATTACTCCCGAAAAAATATTCTTTTATCATCGTAATTCATCTAACAGCTAAAGTGGTATGGGATCGCTCGTAACCGATATGGCAACACCCAAAATAAAACCTATCAATTACCCTTGGTTTTATCACTGGTTTGAGGAAATTGAAGCATTTCGTATTTATATGAATGGACAAGGAATTACAACCTGGGTAGCGAATATTAAGATAGCAACAACAAATCATTATACCAATGTAGCTTCTATCTCAGCATCAGAAAAAATAAATATTTATCCAAATCCAACTGCTGATTTTCTGAACTTTAAAAGTTTTAAAAAAGGGATCTATAGCATTGGTTCTATTGAAGGGAAGCCACTTATGCAAGCGAATATCGAAATCGGTTTAAATACACTAGATGTCTCTCATTTAGTTTCTGGTTCATATATTATTCGATTAATTACAGATAATACTTGCAAATCAGCAATGCTTGTAAAAAAATAAATGTAATAAACTAGTTCACATCAGAGCAGTTGAAGTAATAATTGAAATAATATTTTCAAAAATAATTATTGAAATAAAATTAAATAAGTCATGAAAAATATTTTATTACTATTTTTTGCAAGCCTTTGCTTTATAGTAAAGTCACAAAGCTTCATCACCATTGATAATTCAAATGCATCGCATTATACTTCATACAATGTTGGTCAAACTTTTATTGACACCTCCTTCAAGTTTTTTAATGTTTTAGCAACTTATGATCCTATTCTATTAACGCGTGGCGTTCATTTTAAAAATAGAGTTGCAAACATCATGACCAAAAACATGATTGATGCCGATGATTTTAAATCGAGTCCAACCATTGGAGTACATGGCAATGGCACTATTTTTAAATTTAATGGCATTTGGGAATCTGATGGTGGTCAAGCCAAACCATCCATTATTTTGCGTGACAGTGCAAAATTTATTTTAGGCGCAACTGCGCAAGTGGATATTATAAACAGCGCATATTTTACGCGTCAATTTTGGATATGGGGCGATAGTACTGGCATATTTGAGATTGAACCTGAATTTATTGCTGACCTCACAATGTTTGGAACGCAAGATAAAGGTTGCGGTTCGCTGCGTTTCAGTAAAATAATTTTTGTTTCTCATCAAAGTCAGAGTCTTCCATTTGGTTATCGTCCGAACATAAACACTTCTATTGCCGATGTTAATTCACATTTAGTTTTTGAAAATGCTGGTGGCTCTATATGGCGCATTCTTAGTAATGATCAAGAATATCGCGGAGGTTTGTGGCTGGATGCTGACATGAGTGTTGATGCACAAAAAAATATTACACTTTCTGGAATACGAACAGAAACCAATGCGCCCATAGGCGGATACTATGTTAATTGGGGGGGCATTATGATGAAACAAGTGAATAAGCGCCCCTCTACTCTTACCAAAACAGGCCCTGGAAAACTACTTATAACAGGCGATGGAGGATATGATACCAATTCAAAAATAAATATTGTAGAAGGCGAGATTGAATTTCGTGCCGACCCATTTACATATATCGACAATAAATATTTAATTGAATATAAAGCTAAAAATGTGATAAGTGCTAATCTCGATATTGATATTTGGAATATGGGTACACTTAGTATCAACATCTCTAATAGTGGTTTAGCTCGAATTGACAGCTTAAGTATGACATCAAGTGCTACATTGTATATTAGTTTAAATGATACGTTAAGAATGCGAAAAGCAAAATTCGCAGGCAATCTTCACATTGTAATACCTAATGGATTAGCTCTCACTACTGGGGATACCTTTTGCATACTTCCCTCATGGCAAGGCACAAACGGAAGTTTCTCAACAATTGATTTACCTAATTTTGGTGACGCAATAAGTTGGAATACTTCAAAACTTTATAGCGATGGAAAAATATTTATCAGTAGTGGAAGTGTTATCACTAACAATATAACATCAGATAAACCAATGAGTATTTGGAATGAAAATCCGATGAACGATCATTGTATCATTTACTTCAAGAAATTCATTACAGGTAAAGCCAATATTACCTCGCTCGATGGGCGTACACTAGTTAAACAGCCATTTTCAGGAACACAATGCAATATAAATTCATCAGAATTAAAGTCTGGCTTGTACATACTTCAGATGTATTCTAGCGATGATGTATTAATTTATAAAACAAAAATTGTGAAATAACATTTTGCTATTGATTCTGCATAATTGTACACCTATAGTTTTACCCTATGATTGTCGGACATTTTTGTCCCGTTAGAGACGTTATTTCGGTAAAAATTATTAAAACAACTCAGCAAATCCCGTCAGGGATTCTAATTGTTTTTTTTATATT
>JBBRXJ010000084.1:0-14922 GCA_038248505.1 Bacteroidales bacterium | reverse complement strand
GATAAGTAATGCTAAAAGAAACCTATTAGGAGTATATCACAGAATTGATGGGGTATATTTGCAATCATACTTAGATGAGTTTTGCTTCAAGTTAAACAGAAGATTTTTAAACTCAATTTTTGAAAGGCTAGTAGTGGCATGGATTTTCCCTTACTGGCAAACTAACGACTAATCAAATTTGATTTTAATTCTTTAATTCATCACTAAAGTAATACAAATTAAAATAATAATAAAATTTACATATTATTTTTTTATTAAATTCGAATAAAATATCCCTTAAAATAATAATAAATAATTGATATTCAAACTATATGCTTAATTAATTTTATTCTTTTAATATTTCCAGTTTTATCATTCATGAGTAATTTAAACCGCATTTAGACTATAAAAGTGAAAAGCAAAAAGTCAAGTGGGATGTATAAGTGCTCGTACATTTTGGTTAATCCCAATTAAACACAGTGGAGTCTAGCCTTGTAGCAATTAATGTAGTTTCTTTTGCCCTAACGAATGTATTAATAGGGTTAAACATAAAAAAAGCATAATATAAATCGTAGGTTTAAATCAGATGTATGATTATATTGTAAATTGCAAACCATAAATCTGATTTGAATTAAGGATTGTTCGATAAGTATATACAATATCCTTACCTTCGTACCAATCATTTATAATTATAGTATGAGTACCAATAAATCACTATTTTTTAAGCATCTTGCACAAACCTCTCCTGCACCAATTGGGCTTGAGATATCGTCAGCTAAAGGTATTTATCTATTCTCCACAGAGGGTAAAAAATATATAGATCTTATTAGTGGAATTTCTGTAAATAATATTGGTCATGCACATCCTGAAGTCTTAAAAGCCATTGAAAGGCAATCAACCAAGCACCTTCATATCATGGTTTATGGTGAAATGATTCAAGAAGCTCAGGTGAATTTTGCGAAAACTCTTTGCGATCAATTACCTCCTTCACTCAACAAAGTATATCTAGTAAACTCCGGGAGTGAGGCTGTTGAAGGTGCTATGAAGCTTGCAAAAAGATATACAGGCCGTACTAAAATTATTTCTTTCAAAAATGCATACCACGGCAGCACTCATGGAGCACTCAGTATAATGGGCAATGAGTCTTTAAAATATGCATTTAGACCACTCCTACCTGATATTATAATAATCCCATTTAATGAACCGGATCATCTTCATCTGATAGATAAACATACTTCATGTGTAATAATTGAACCCATTCAAGGAGAAGCAGGTATACGTTTACCTGATAGTAATTTCTTGAAAAAAATTGCTGAAAGATGTCGTGAAACAGGCACGTTGCTAATATTTGACGAAGTTCAAACAGGAATGGGAAGAACTGGTTCATTATTTGCATTTATGAAAGAGAATGTAATTCCTGATATTTTAATTTTAGGAAAAGGCATTGGTGGTGGTATGCCTCTCGGTGCTTTTATTGCATCTGAAAAAATTATGGATTCACTGATAAGCGATCCTGTACTAGGCCATATCACAACTTTTGGAGGTCATCCTTTAAGTTGCGCTGCTGGTACTGCAGCATTAAACATTTTGATAAATGAAACACATATTAATAATATTTCAAAAAAAGAAAAACGATTTCGTGAACTACTTATACATCCACTTATTAAAGAAATAAGAGGGAGAGGATTACTGTTAGCCTGTGAACTTGGCAATTCGGAACTAAATAAACGATTTCTCAGAATTGCACTTGACAAGGGCATCGTCAGCGATTTCTTTTTATTCTGCGACACGGCATTTAGAGTAAGCCCCCCATTAATAATAAGCGACAATGAAATAGAAATTGCATGCAAAGGAATTCTGGATTCGCTAAATGAATTATGATTCAATAAAGAGGAGTAATGGTTATATAGAATTAACTATAATAAATAATTGAAGGTCGGGCTTTCATCCCTTGCTAGCATTTGAATTTATTATAATGGCTTATATTTCAGGACGCACTTTCAGTACTATATCACTTGTATTAAAGATTAAGACTTGTGACGTTAAAATTATTAAAGGCAAATAAAATCTAGCTGAAAAAATTTTACATAATCAGCAATAAATTCTGCCTTTAAAAATAATAACATTTTATGCTCCGAATGATCGCATTGGTTTGCTGAGTTTTCTTAGAGTCTATTTGGTAAAACTCTAAAATCTAACTAACCAAAACCTTTAACCCCGCAGCAATAATTTTCACTTTTATCTTTTTGCCCATAATCGCAGGTTCACCATCATAATGTACTTCGCCTATGTTCTTTCTTCGAATACTAACTTTTTGTGTGCGCATCAATTCAATATACTTGAACTTATCAATACGTTTACCAAAAAGTTTTAATCCTAATCCAATAGCATAATGTCTGGGAAAAGGTGTTACTAAACTTATATCCATTAAACCATCTTGTAAATCGGCATTTGGTGCGATATAGGCATTATTTCCATATTGCGAAGCATTGGCACAAGTAATTAGGAACGCTCGTGTCTTAATTTCTCTATCATCAAATCGCAATCTGTATTTTTTTGACCTATAACTAAAAAAGGAATTTATGGCAGTTCTAACATAAGTACTAAAACCACGTGTACCAGCATTTGCAAACTTATGACCAATATGTGCATCAAATCCTACACCGCAGGTACAAAAAAAAGGTTGATTATTAATTAATCCATAATCAATAGAAATAATTTTGTGTGGATTCGCAATCAAATCAAGCGCATCATCTATATTTAAAGGTATTTTCAGATGCCGAGCTAATCCATTACCAGAACCAACTGGAATAATTGCCAAAACACTTTCACTATGAATTAAACCGCTTGCTACTTCATTAATTGTTCCATCACCTCCTACGGCAACTACTAGGTCAATCTTAGCTTTTGCAGCATTCTTGGCTAACTCGATGGCGTGCCCACGGTAAGCCGATTGCTCTACTGTAATATCAAGCTGAGAATTTAACAGTAAATTTTGTATTGCATTTAAAACAATATCCTTTCTTCCTTTACCTGAAACAGGATTTACAATAAATAGGACTTTCTTTTGTCGTTCCATCTATCTATATTTATTTAAAAATATTAAAAATATGTTTTATAAAAATAATTAAAAATTTTATTTATTCATTTTTCCTAACACAAGATTGACCCGCTAACCAACCTGTTGAAAAAGCGATTTGCAAATTATATCCTCCTGTATTAGCATCCAAATCGAGGACTTCGCCAGCAAAAAATAAATTTTTAACAATCTTTGATTGCATTGTTTTTGAATCAACCTCGCTAGTACTAATACCCCCAGCAGTGATAATAGCTTCATCATAACCACGATGCCCCGAAATCTCAAAACTTAGTTTCTTCATTGTTAAAGCCGTGTTACGTCTTTCCTTTGCTAACATCTGATGACCTTCTTTTTTCCCATCAATACCAATTAATTCGAGAAAAACTGGAATAAGTTTTGCAGGCATCCACATTTTAAATATATTTTCAATTTGCTTTTTCCCGTTTGCTTCAAGATCTTTGCGCAATTGCTCATCCAACTTTTGTTCATCTATATCTGGTTTCACATCAATACAAACATCCACCTTGCATTTATCATTTAATGAATCAACAACAAATTTACTGATGGTTTGAATCAAAGGGCCAGTTAAACCATAATGTGCAAAAAGCATTTCTCCTTTACTCTCTGTTGATTTTCGTCCGTTAACCCATACAACTGCTTTTACATCTTGTAAACTAAGTCCCATAAGCTTTTCAGCTAATGTGCCTTTAGTATGCAATGGCACCAATGCAGGTCGCACATCAATTATTTTGTGACCAAGCTTTTTTGCAAGCGCATAGCCATCACCCATTGAACCCGTAGCTGGATAAGACCTACCCCCAGTACATAAAACTACCTTCTCGGAATAAATATTCTTATCACCATCAGCAAGTTTAACTATAACTCCTGCAAGTTTAGTATCTTTAAATAATATTTCAATTACCTGCGATTGATACAAAAACGAAACATTGTTTTTTTCTGTCCATTTTATTAAAGCAAACAATACGTCAGCAGAATCATTGGATTCTGGAAATACCCTTCCGTACTCTTCTTCAACTGTTTTTACCCCTTGCTTTTTTAGTAGAGCAACAATATCTGCAGAAAAAAATACTTCAAAAGCGTGTTTAAGATATCGACCATTAGGAAATATATTTTTAAAATAATCAGCCTGTGAGCCTGTATTTGTAACGTTACAACGGCTATTTCCAGTAATTAATAATTTACGTCCTGCTTGTTTCATTTTCTCTATAAGCAATACTTTTGCACCACATTCCGCTGCACGGCCTGCAGCCAATAAGCCAGATGGCCCAGCTCCTATGACTATTACGTCGTAATTATCTTGTAAATGCATTATCGCTTAATTAAAATTTTAACAAATTCTTCCTAGTTATTTATATAAAAACAAATATTAATTGAGAAATCAAATTTTAGAATGTACATAAGCCATAGCCGCTTTTATACCATCCGCTGCACTTGATATAATACCGCCAGCATATCCACTCCCCTCACCCATAATATATAAATTTTCAAATCCTTTGCACAACAAATTTTCATCGCGAACAACTTGAATGGGTGACGATGTTTTGCTCTCAAGGCCAAGTAAATTACCTTGTTCAAAGCCACGCATTTTATTAGTAAAATCTACTAAACCACTTCTCAATGCACTACTAACTGATTTAGGAAGCATCTCCCAAATAGGTGCTGCAAAAACACTTAAAGGATAACTACTTTTAAAATTTCCTTTTGTTTCTTTTTTATTTATAAACGCTTCAATACTACATATAGGAGCATTATATCCATTTGCTACATTATAAAATGTTTGTTCAAGATTCTCAACATACAAGAGTGCATCTAAAGGGCTAAGCGTTTTACCTGCCAATTCATCAACGTGTACACCTGCAACACAAGCAGCATTAGCGTATTGACCATTTCGATCGTACATGCTCATTCCATTCACAATATTAGTATTTGCATAAGCTGCCGCTGGAACAATAATTCCTCCTGGGCACATACAAAATGAATAAACCGAATGTTTTCCATCACCAGAAGAAGTTAAGCGATACTCAGCTGCTTTAACACCAGGGATTGACTTATAGCCCCATTGCGCATGATTAATTATTTCTTGACGATGTTCCATTCGACTACCTATTGCAAAATTCTTAGTGCGAAAAGGAACACCTCTTGAAATTAACATACGATATGTTTCATAAGCTGAATGACCTGCTGCAATAAAAAGAACATCAGTAGCAAATATACCTCTTGATGTTTTTATTTCAGTCACTCGACCATTAAGAATACTTATGTCTTCAAGTAAGGTATCAAATAAAATAGTACCTCCAGCAGTTAAAAATTGAATCCGAAGATTTTTAACGATTTTTTTTAAATGATCAGTACCTAAATGTGGATGTGCTAAATAGGCTATTTCTTCAGGAGCACCTGCCTTAATATAGTTTTCAAGAATAAACTTTTTTTCAAGAGAAATATGTTTTGAACGCGATGTTAATTTGCCGTCTGAAAATGTTCCTGCTCCGCCCTCACCAAATGAATAATTATTTTTTGGATCAAATACACCTTTTTGTTCAAACTCATTAATTGATTTCTCACGTTGCTCCACCTCGTGCCCACGTTCTATAATAGTTACCTTATAACCCGCCTTGAGTAAAATTAATGCTGAGAAAAAACCCGAGGGTCCACTTCCTACAACTACTGCTTGATTATTAGATTTTTGGTATGGAATTACGAGAGATGTTACTTCTTCAACTATACTATCTTTAATCTCATCAGAAAAAACCAAAACCTTTATTAGCCAATGTATATTATTTCTTTGGCGTGCATCTAAACTCTTATTTTCAATACGGAAACTAAAAATTTTAAGTCGTAATTCTTGTGCAATCTTTTTATGCAGAACACCATCGGTATAATCCGTCGGCAATTTTATTGTAATCGATTTTGATCCCATATCGCAAAAGTATAAAATTTTGCTGAGAACTTGCCTTGATAAAATCGAATAACAAAATGAAAACAATAAAAGCAGCCTATTTGACTGCATTTATTTGTTTATGTGAGTTTCATATATAAACTATTTCATCAATTTCTCTTGGTAAGTTTTTAAATCAGAAATAACTTCTATTGCTTTTTTTAGCACTTCATTATGCTCATTATAAATTTGAAAAAATTCATTTGAGTGCCATATATCACGAGCAATATAAGCTTTCATTATCATTCGTATTTCAGTTTCTGAACGTTTCATATCATCGCCTTCAGGCACAATCTTTTTATTCGCTGCAAACTTTAATAAATCAGCCATCATTTCATCGTTAATCTCAAAATTCTTTTTAAATGAGACAAAATTAGGATATAAAGTGTTAAACATTTTCCGTTTGCTATCAATATAATTTAAAATAAAATCATTCATAACACCACGTGCTATGAGCTTTCTGTAAAATTGTGTATTAATTGATGTATCCAGAGGAATGAAATAATCGGGCATAATTCCTCCACCTCCGTAAACCGTTCTTCCATTCACTAAGGTTTTAAATCGCAATGAATCTGGAAAATGAATTTTGTCAGCATCCGTTAACTCTCCACTATTGTAGCGATTTACAATGTCGTGTGTATATGCTTCGTAGCCATTTTCATATGATTTCTGAATACAGCGACCTGATGGAGTATAATATTTTGCGATGGTAAGGCGAATCATTGAACTATCAGGAAATGGATATTGACGCTGTACTAAACCCTTACCAAATGAACGACGCCCAACAACTATTCCACGATCCCAATCTTGAATAGCACCTGATAAAATTTCACTTGCAGAAGCTGATCCTTCATCAATTAACATAGCAATACGACCACTTTCAAATGATCCACGGTTTTCGGCAAAATAATCTTGACGTCCAACAGTTCTACCTTGTGTATATGTTATCATTTTATGACCCTGTAAAAACTGATCGGCTATTTGTGCTGCTATCTCTAAGTAGCCACCTCCATTACCCGATAAATCAAATATTAGATGCTTCATATTTTGTCGTAACAAACTATCAAGTGCAATATTAATTTCAATCATTGATTTTGCACCAAAATTATTTAGTTTGATATAGCCAATCGAATCATTAATCATATAGGATGCATCTACACTGTAAATTGGAATTTTATCACGTGTTATAGTAAAATCGAGCTGTTCGGACTCTCCTCTTCTACGAATACCAACATTAACTTTAGTTCCTTTTTTTCCTAATAACTTACTGCGAACATCTTTTGTTGTTAATGAAACACCTCCTACATTTACCCCTTCAATAATAACAATTCGATCTCCAGCACGAATTCCAACTCGTTCAGAGGGCCCACCAGGTATTGGATTCACAACAAATATGGTGTCATTTAACAAATTAAACATTACTCCAATTCCTTCAAAACCGCCTTCTAATGGCTCATTCATTTCCC
Source organism: Bacteroidales bacterium (assembly GCA_038248505.1). Classification (GTDB taxonomy): domain Bacteria; phylum Bacteroidota; class Bacteroidia; order Bacteroidales; family JBBRXJ01; genus JBBRXJ01. The sequence goes on along the minus strand of JBBRXJ010000084.1, from coordinate 7,442 downwards.
GCACTTCTTCTTTGGGTATATAAACGGAATGAGGATCTAATTTCTTTAACATCTCTACAATTGCGATCTCTGTTAACTTGTATTCGCTAACAGTATCAACATACAAAGAGTTTAAAAGTGATAAAACATGTCCAAACTTTATGGTATGTTCACTTACAATTAGCTGTGTTTTTGCTGTTAAACTTGATGCAACAAACAAAAAAATAAAAAAGATTTTTTTCATGAAAATAATTAGACTTTATGCAATAAAAAATAATAATGCAAGAATTACTAACTAATCTTACATTGACTGGATTAAAAAAAATGTTTTAATTAATAGCCAACTAATTCCATGTTGACTTTTACGACTGACTGAAGCGTCTTTCCCTCAAATTCCATATCTTCATCCATCATATCATAATACCAACGAACGGTAACGGTACCAGGAATTCGTTCAATCGTTTTTAAGAATTCTAATAATTGTTTAGAAGATGAGGTGTTTACATAATTCATCTTTATTTCAAATAAACTCTCTGCATTGGGTGCAGCAATATATTTATTTAACCAATCAAAGATAGGCTGAAATACGGCCACTGGATCGTCTGAAAAACTATTCCCCGACAGGCTAAATCTACCTTTATCTTTATCTAAAAGCACCTCTGGGGTATCCTCTTTCCCTTTTAAAATTAAGCTTTCCATGCTAGTTATTTTGTTTTAATGATACATTCAATTTACAAAACTCAGATACTATAAAGATAAACAATTTTAGAAAGTAAAGGTAATATATTCACCTCCTCTACAAAAATATCCCTAAATTTGTTAACACTAGTGAATTATATTGATTTATTTAACCCAAATAGCATGAGGCGATTAATAATACTTGGAATTATATTTCTTAACACACTGTATATCATAGCTCAGGATGGTTATGTGTTTCTGAGTAATTATCAAGTTCCTATTCAAAATATTGATTATCATAATACCTCTGTTATTCAGGACGATAATGGGGTTTTATATTTCGCTAATACCAGAGGAGTTCTATCTTATGATGGTATTCGCTGGAAATTAATTGAAACCCCTGGTACGCCTTATGCCCTAGCCAAAGGAGCCAATGGTACACTATTTGTTGGATGTTCAAATAGTTATGGTTATTTAACTTCAAACAATAATGGGATCATATTGTATCAAGCCATATCAACTGGAAAGGCTTTACCTGATGAAATTTCAGGCATTATTACCCATAAAGGAATGGTGTTTTTCTTCTCAAATAAAATTATTTACAAAGTTAATGAGAATACTCTCACAAATGCTGGTAGTTTAAAAACCCCTGCTTCATCCTATTTTAGCGGTATTTTCATACATCAAGATCAGTTATATATTAATATTACGGGTAAAGGGCTTCATCGTTTACAAAACAATACAAATTTAAAGCCAATACCTGGGGGCCGCGTTTTTGCTTGGTCTTCCATTATTACTTCTATGCCCTTTTCTAAAGGTCAATGCTTATTGGGGACAGGTGACAATACTCTTTTTATTTTTAATGGAAAAAATATTACATCGTATATTTTTGAAAGTCAAGAATACGTGTCAGGAAGTCGCCTTTCAGGTTGCATTAATCTCTCAACAAATGAATTTGCATTATCAACACTCTCTGGCGGCGTACTTATTATTGAGAAGAAAAATGGAAAAAAGAAACGAATAATAAATTATCAATCCGGATTACAAGATGATGAGGTACTTGCCATGTGTACTGATAAACATGGTGGTTTATGGATATGCAATGAGTATGGTATTAGTCGTGCGGATCTTAGTTTGCCTTTGCAAAATTTTTCATCCTACCTCGGACTTGAGGGAAATATTACAACCGTTATTCGTCCAAATAAAACTTTGTATGTAGCCACAAATGAAGGTTTATTCTATCTTACAAGAGTAACCGATATAAGCGAGGTACAAAATCTCATCAAGAAAGAACATAAACAAACTACCTCAACACAAATTTATCGTACTATAAAATCGGTTACCAAACTCATTAAAGTAACGTTCTCAACTAAAGATATAGCACCAGTTACCAAACGTATACCCATTACCATTGAAGTACCAGTTGACTCAGTCTCTACCTCAGTACAAGATGTATTTACCGATCGTGAAATTCGTAAAACCTATGCAATGCAATCCATTCCATTTATGTTTAAACGAATAAAGGGAATTGAGGCTAAATGCAAACAGTTAATAAGTTATAATAATACGATTTTAGTTGCAACGAATATTGGACTTTTTGAAGTAGATAGCATAAAGGCAACACAAGCTATTAAAGATCGAAATATAAATTTTATTTGCACATCGTCATTTCGTCCTATGGTGTTTTATATGGCTACCGATAAAGGCTTAATAATTGTTGAAGATAAAGGCAATGCATGGGTCGTACTAGGTGAAATAAACAATATTCAAAATGGCTTATCTAGTCTTGTTGAAGACGGAAAATACATTTGGGCTGGAGGAACAAATAAAGTATACAAAATATTGATCTCTGATATAAAAAATCCGATTGTTAACAAATCCTTTAAAGTACCAAACAATTTTAATGAGCAAATTGTTGTATGCAAAATAAATGGATCTATTGCTTTTTTCAGCAATTCGGGAGTGTATACATTAGATGGTCGGATGAAAGCACTTATTAAACCCGATGCATTACAAAAATTTACAACCCCGGCAAGCGATGTTCTCATAAATCAGCCTGGCTCAGTATGGATAGATAACAATAATCATTGGCGAAATATATCTTCAAAAATAAATGATACGGCCTCTTTAGTTTTTCTAAAATTATTTAAAGACATTAAAGATATATATACCGATAACGATAAAAATATATGGGTGGTTGATGGTAATGCATTATATCGGGTTATGGGCAAAGCACATTTAACCAACGCCTATCGTTTTGATATTGCCATACGAAATATTCGCGACAAAAAAGACCAACCACAATCACTTGATCAATTACGATTACGATACAATAATAATGCGCTCACAATTGATCTTGCAGCTTTCTTCTTTTTGAATGAAAAAAACACCGAGTACTCCTATCGTATGGAAGGAATTGAAAAAAGCTGGAGTGAATGGGAAACGCAACCAGTATTATCTTTTCCATTCCTTCCAAGCGGAAGCTACACCTTACATGTAAAAGCTCGAAACATTTTTTCACAAATAAGCGATGAAAAACAAATCGATATTACCATTGGAACTCCTTTTTGGAAAACTTGGTGGTTCTACATGCTTCTTGCGGTTATAATTATTGCAGCGGTATATTATTACATGCGCCAACGTACCCTTCGTCTTGAGATGCAGAAGAGAATTCTCGAAAAGAAAGTTCAAGATGCAACATCAGAAATTAGAGCGCAAAGTGATGTAATACAGAAGAAAAATGAAGATATTACAGCGAGTATAAATTATGCACAGCGCATTCAAGAGGCCTTCTTACCTTGGGATGAAACCATTAAGAAAGCCTTACCCGAATCATTCGTTTTCTATCGTCCTCGCGATATTGTAAGTGGTGACTTCTACTGGTTTTACGAAGAGAAGAAAACAATTATAATTATTGCTGCTGACTGTACGGGCCACGGGGTTCCTGGTGCATTTATGTCAATGATTGGTAATGCATTATTAAATCAGATAATAAAAGAAATGAAAATTACTTCGCCCGAAAAGATTCTAAATCTGCTTGATGTTGAAGTAGTAAAAGCGCTGAAACAAGATGCTGAAAATGCAAAATCAAAAGATGGTATGGATATTACTATATGTACCATTCGTAAAGATAAAAACATGATTGAATTTGCTGGTGCCAATAACCCACTCTATTATGTTAAAAATGGCGTGCTTGAAGTCATTAGAGGAAATCCTTTTGGTATTGGCGGTATACATCCTATTTATAAAGTTAAAGAATACACTAAGCACGAAATCGCTATTGATTGCGAAACATTCTGCTATATGTCTTCTGATGGCTATCCCGACCAAAATGGAGGTTTACAAGATCGAAAATTCATGAGCGCAAACTTCAAAAAACTAGTTTTGGATATTCACCAAAAATCGTACGAAGAACAAAAATCAGAAATAGGAAGTACCTTAGATAACTGGATTGGTAAAAAACATCAACGTGATGATATTTTGGTTATGGGATTTAAGGTTCAACCTTTTGAAAAATAAAACATGAGAACAAAAATTAAATTCCTTTGCCTTTTTACTGCTCTTATTTTATTGATGCCCTTAGTAAAATCACAAACGGTGGCCCTCGACAATTGGTTTAATCGCGAATCGACCGACCACTATTATTGGAATTATACAGCTATGGGTGGCTATTCGGAATGGGGAACATTATTTACTTCCAATGGAGCTATATTAAGTTCATTGCAACGTCCAGACTCAACAAGTTTAGCAAATGTTAGTGTGTATATTATTGTAGACCCCGACACAACTAGCGAAGCGGCATCACCTAATTATATATTACTACAAGATATATCCATTATTGAAAAATGGGTAGCCAATGGTGGTGTACTTGCTCTTTTAGCAAATGATGCTGGCAATTGTGAGTTTACACATCTAAACCAATTAGCTGCAAAGTTTGGTATGCATTTTAATTTTGTGAAAATTCACAACACAAATGGAACATCAGTAAGTAAGAATTTATCCAATCATTTTTTATTTAATGGTGTTGATTCAATCTTTATCAAAGGAGTATCTTCTATAAATATTTCTAGTCCAGCAAAATCAATTTTAACAGAAAACAGCGAAACATTAATGGCTGAAAGTAAATATGGCAAAGGTATGGTAATTGCCATAGGAGATCCATGGATATATAACGAATATATAAATACCAATAATAATAAAAAAGCAGCACAAAATTTTACAAAATATCTTTTACACGATACAATTATAAATGACATCAATACTCACGAACAATGTGCTTTTAGCATCTACCCCAACCCAAGCAACGGAATAGTGCATATTGTAAACTCGAATGAAACGAAATCAAGCAATATCATTGTTAAGAATGTTCATGGCGAAATAGTAGCTTCATTTTATAACAATGTAATTTATGATTTTACTATAAACATTTCGGAATTAAAAGCGGGTTTGTACTTTATTGAATTATACAATGAAAAAAGTAGATCTGTTATTAAATTTATTAAATATTAAATTTATTGAATTTAATTTATACATCATAAGAAAGAAAATATTAATAATACAATAACAAAACCCGAATTTGAGATAATTAATTATAATGATATGCCATGGGTAAATTTCATACTAAAATACAAATTAGGATGCTTTCATTATTAATCAATTAATAGAAGAGGGATACAATTATGTAGATTCAAACTTTTTATAAAAAAATAAAATCATATTAATTAATAATTATTTTTGCTTCGAAATTTAAATTAACAATTCAAAATTATACCATGAAAAAAACACTTTTATTTTCAATCTTATTTTTAGGAGTCTTTGTTGTTAATGCACAACTTGATATTAAACCTGGGATGAAGCAGGTAAATGCAGGTGTTGGAGCATCAACTATTGGTATTCCTATTTACCTTGGTGCTGACTATTGTATACTGCCCGATGTTACCGTTGGTGCCGAAACATCATTTAGAATTTATTCTGATAATTGGGGCATGGCCAAATACAACCATTCAATTATTGCATTTGTTGCTAATGGCAATTACCATTTCAATACACTGCTTAATTTACCAGATATTTGGGATGTTTACGCTGGCGTAAATAGCGGTTTTTATTTATGGACCTCTGATGCATCTTATTTTGGATCTAATGGTACTGGGCTTGGTGTTGGATCACAAGTTGGAGGAAGATACATACTCAATGACCAGTTTTCTTTGAATGCAGAAACTATGTTTAGCACTGCAGCCAGCGCGTTTAAGTTTGGGATTACATACAAATTGCCATAGATATTTAATTAATTCGTAACAAAATATCTACCGTTGTAAAAGAATTAATGAATGTTGATTGCCTTTATAATGATTATAAATGAGCGTTAAATTCTTTTTAACGCTTTTATTTTTAGGTGTAACTTTATTCTCATTTAGCACGTTAACTGCCATATAAAGAGCAAATGCGGAAGATGTAGGATACTCCCCAACTAAGTTTTTATAAGTAAATACTCTTGCTTCAGAAAAGAAGCTTTTATGAATCTCATCATACCAAAAGTCAGTATTAACATCGCCATTTTTTCCCAAAAATAGAGTGCTTACATCGTTTGCTACAATTTTATTACGCTCTAAAAATAGTCTGACTTTATTTTTAATATCAAAAATAGATGGAAATACTATATGATCTATATCGATTATTTCAGCTAAAGTATTCTCCGAATCAGAATGCATAATAAACATACACGAGCCTTCACCGCAAACAGTACCAGGCGTATTTGAACTCAACAATTCATTTGATTTAACATCATCTACCTTAAAATGGCCTGCTGCATTTTCAATATTAAAATTATAATCTGAAATTTCTTCAACATTACCAACCAACAATGATTTCCCTTTTCGCTCTTCTAGTAATAGTTGAGCATCAAGCAATGCATTCTCAAAAGCTAAACCCTTATGAACATGTGTAATATTATAACCGGTATTAGAGTTCATTAAAGCTAGCTGACCAGCCAAAGCATTTGGAGTACTTTGCACAAAATTGGTAGGAGTTAATGTACCTTCCTCATATTGTACTATCTGATTTAAAAATTTTATACAATCCTCCAAGCCTCCATCAGAAGTGCCAATAATAATGCCATCGGTTTTCGCATTTCGCTTTATTAAAGGTAATGCAGCACCAATACCCATGCGTATAGCCTTCCCCATCCTTCTTAGCAAATTTAAAGGAATACTGCCCATATAGTCGGGTTCAATAGCTTCGTAACGCTTACCCTCAAAGGATCTAATCACTCCTTTAGAAAACGTGTTATTAAATGTAGATTGAGGTGATATAGCTATTAAATCTTTTATATACATATCAAGCTCTTTGAAAAATTAAAGAGGTGCAGTTACCATTAAATCCATACGAGTTTGACATCACATTCTCCAATCGGTCTTTTCTTAAAATTGTAAGAGGAGCAGATTTGTAGGGTGCCATTTCATTTTTAAAATTCAATGAAGGATAGATCTCCTGGTACATTAAACTCAGAATACTAAAAATTGATTCAAGTGCACCTGCTGCACCCAATGTATGACCAGTATATGATTTTGTTGAACTATATACTGGTACCTTTTTAAAAACAGAATGAAAAGCGGCTAATTCAACAAAATCGTTATTAAGAGTACCTGTACCATGTGCATTTATGTAATCAATTAAATCATTGGAGATTTTTGCTTTCGTTAAAGCCTCATTAATCGAAGCCTTAACGCCTATACCCGAATCAGACATTGATGAACTATGATAGGCATCATTAGTATTTCCATAGCCCG
>JBBRXJ010000083.1:0-15104 GCA_038248505.1 Bacteroidales bacterium | reverse complement strand
CAAAAGGGGTGATGTTTTTTGAAGATTGTGTGATTTTATCCATGGATAGTTTATTTGCTGTTGCTGTTGCAAATAGCACCTTTTAGGTGATACTATCAAAGACATAACTAATTTATTTATAATTAATTATAATGTTTTTTTGTTATGTCTGCCACTTCTGGGTTATTTACAGATTAATTATTTACAACTCGTTATAATGCAATGCACGCTTGTAGCGAAGATTTATACAACTTATTTGATAACTCAAACTAGTTTTAAATTTCATCAAATAAAATGTCTTGCATATTTTATTTGCCTTGATGCCATTTCCACTATTAATAATTGTTTTTATTGATGTGTTTAATAGGGATTCCAAAACATGGTTCATTGGTATAACTCTAGTTGTGGCGCAAAGATTGAATTGGTTTACCAGCTGTATCGCCAATAAAACAGGTCTCTCAATATTATATTTTTTAGCGCGCTCCATAATTTGATCCATATTAGGACTAATATTTTTAATATAAGCAGCAATATCAGACAGCCATGCGAGTTCAGACCACTGATGCAAACTGCCATGTAAGCAAAGATAGATAAACTCCGTTTCACGATCGAGATGATAAATCGATTGATTGGCCATAACCACCTCCTCAGCATTATCAAAAAAAGAATCTTCTATAGCAAACAATTCATCATTTGCTAATAATCGCCAGTGTAACTCAAGTGCAGTTTTTTTTGTGGGATGAAAAAAATTGTAATTCTGATGCAACTTCTTAAACCGCTCACTTCTTTTTTGTTTAAGAATATACCCTAATTGAATAAGCAAATCACTCGCATCTTCAACATCTTTTGGCATTATCAATAGATCAATATCGCGTGTTTGTCTTAAAAACGGATCATTGTATAAACGATAGGATAAGCAGGGACCTTTGAGCGAAATTACTTTTATTTTTGCCTCCTGAAATTGTTTTGAAATGCCTATTGTCTCACCTGTAATGGCTGTAATTCTATTGGTGTGCTGTAATTGAATTTTATCTGACAACTGTTGTATCTCCAATGAGAATGCATTCGACGATTTCTTCATGGAACCAATTACCAAAGGGAAAATTCGATGTTGAGCCATGAGCTGCAAAAGCCTTTTCTGATCACAATTTTGAACCAAAATGGACTGACTTCTCCCAAATCGAATTGTAAGCCATTGAACAATCTGCAATAGTTCACGATCATTATATAACAGATTAGGAAATATCATGAATTTAAACCCCTTCGTGATTCTAGTAAAATCAACAGTTCTAATGTATTCAAATATACTTGATAAAACTGATTTCCTTTTTCTATTTTATGTTTTATTCTATAGGTCCATTTTATTAAACGCTTTTTATTTACATACTCATTATCTTCACTTGCACTAATAAATGAGAGTATGTCATCAAAGTCATTTAGGAACAAACGATATAATGATGGGATCGTAATTCCTGCTTTATCGTTGCGATTCCGAATGGTTTCAGGCATCGATCCAATGGCAGCCTGCCTTATTAGATTACGTTTTATTCCATCTTTCATTTTAAAATGGGAAGGAATTTGCATCCAGTATTCAATAAGATCTTTATTGAATAACGGATAGCGATATTCAATTCCATAGCCTAATACAGTTTGGTAGCAACTTTCAAAACGATGACAAAAAATATTGTTCGAAATTCTATTCTGTGATTCTTCATTACAGCTTAAAAATGTATAGTTATGATGTAATAACGCATATTTTTCTTTGATATTAAAAAGTCGAATTAATCGTGTATTTGTCGACATTTTCATTAGTGCCAAAGTGGCCATTACTCGACCTTTTAATAGAATAGACATTTGACTTAGGGGAGAAAAACGTTCCTTAAAATATAAAAAACAAAAATCCTTAAAGTTTTTTAAAAAGCCTACTTTTCTATCATTAAGAATTTTAAATAAACTACGCCATTTACGTTTTAATGCAAATTCGCTATAAATACAGTTCGTGGCTGATGATACAAATTCATCACCCCCATAACCTGAAATAAGCACATCAATATTTTTCTTTTCGGCCTCGGCATATAAGGCATGCGATAATGTTTGAAATTTAATTGGAAATAAGGTATTATGATCTAACATCTCCTTCTGTAATGCATTTAAAACGCCTCTATTACTAGCATATACTGGAGTACTTTGAGGTGATTTCAAAAATTGAGTATGCCTATTAACAAACTCAATTTCATCATTAAACGGAAACTCGTTTTTATTCTGTAAAGCATGAGTGAAACACGTTAACTGCTTATTAAATACCTTCGCTGCAATACCAGTTAATAAAGCGGAATCGATTCCTCCACTAAGTTCTGCCCCAATACGAGACTTCTCGTCAAGGCAGGAATCAAGTGCAGCATTTAATTTATGACGAAGTGTCTGTATGATCTCATCTTCGCTAATCGTTAGTTCCAACTCCTCTGTTGGCGGAAACCAATAACGAAATATTTTAAATTCATCTTTTGTTATTCGTATTGCATGAGCTGGCATAAGTCGGAATACATCCTGATAGCAAGTTTTATTATTTGCCTCTCGTATTCGCGAAATATGTTTAACTATCCATTCTTTATTTAATTTAGCCTTTGATGTTTTTGATGATAAGATAGAATTTATTGTTGATGCAAATATAAATTCGTTCTCACTAAATGTATAAAAGAAGGGTTTTATTCCAAATTGATCTCGAGCGCAAAACAGTTCGTTTGTTTTTTTATCAAAAATAATAAAAGCAAAATCGCCTGCAATTTTCTGTAAACAATCCGCCCCAAGCAGCTCCCATAATTTCAAAATAATATGGGTATCATTAATTGTGTTATCAGCAGCAATTATATTCAATAATTCATTTCTGTTACTTAATCGAACATCCGCTGCAATTATTTTTCGATCAGTTTCAAATAGAGTATGATTTTCTTGGGCAATAATTCTATTGGTGCTTGCCAATGAGATGTTTTGTGAGTAAATGCAAGATTTTTGATAAGAAGGATGCAGCAACAACTTTTCAATCATTAAATTGAAATTTGCCAACGATTTATGTAATGGATGATATATGCCGCAAATACTCATTGTTTAAATATAGCGAAAAAAATATGTTGCAAGATTCATCCTTTGCCCATTATTTAAGTAAGCTTCATATTTATCGAGGGTTCCCGTGAGTATAAATGACTACAGCGTTGATGAAAAATCAAGGCTGTAGTCATTTGTAGAGCATTCTTTCATTTTTTTGAAGACAGAACTTATTCGGGATATAATTAGAGTTATTGATATATTGACGTATAAGAATTATCTAGAAGATTCTATTAATAAGATCGATTGTACATAAATTTTAACCGCAAAACCCGCCATTTTTGCTTAACCGCTATTAGACATTCTGAAAACGTCATCTTAATGTTCTATATTTCAATATTTTAATTATAGCTTTTTTATAATTCATGTCACATTTTTCCTTTCAAATAGCCCTTAGCCGAAGAAGCTATTTCCGTCTTTCAGGGAAAATGGGGAAACCGTCCTGAAAGGCTGTTAAGTGGGCTGGCTTTTTTCACTTTGTTTTGGTTTTATTTTCTAATACTTTCAAACTTTCTAAATATTTTTTTTCTGCTTCGCTCAATGTTTTTTGTTGATACTTCTTATATTCTGTGGTAGCCTTTTCAATAGCAATATAGCGACTGATAGAGCCTGCTCCCTGAAACAGTTTTTCACCACTCATTGTCAAAATAATTTCCAAATGTTCCGCCCAATCTTTCATTGTCATTGTTTGCTCTCGTTCGGCTTGACGCTCTGCAAAATCCAAATACCCCGATACAATTTGTCCGAGCGAACGAAGCACTTTTTCGTCCAAATAATATTTTGCAACAACAACATCTTTCAGGTATGGACGACTGCCTGGAAAAGTCATCAATCCTATAAATTCTTTTTCGGCATCAGCACGGGTAAAAATAAATCGGCTGCCGTTTGACCATGTACTGCATAATGAATTTTGTTTTGCGCTATTAAAAAAACGCAATGAAAACTTCTGCTTTGAGATCGTAGTCAATACTGCTTGCATAAATAACAAGCACTTGACGATAAAAAAAAATTCGGATGCACGAATATCGCGTATGCGTTGCAACAGTTCTTTCCAATAACCACCGCCACCTAAATTTTTGAAGCGTTCATCGTCCATCGTAAAACCTTTGCGAATATATTCGTTCAGGCGTTTGGTTGCCCAAATACGAAACGGGGTTCCTCGTTGAAATTTCACACGTTACCCAACCGAAATAATTACATTCAGGTTGTAACATTTAACAGTTTTATCGGGATTTGCAATGTGCAAAAATTGCAAATTGCTTTTCTCTTCCAGTTCGCCTTCCGAAAAAATGTTAGCGATATGCTTAACATTTACACTTCTGTCCCTTTCAAACAATAGCGTCATTTGCTCTTGCGATAGCCAAACTGTTTCATCCTCAAAACGAACGTCTACCGAATTTTTTCGTCTTCTGTTTTGAATAAAATAAAATCTGAATGGTTTGCTTTCATACTATTTCGTTCCTTTTTCTCTGTTTTCAAATCCATTTCCTCTACCGCCTAATGCAACGATGCTTTTAACAATTGTTCGGTGGCTTGCTGGTTAGCGATGATGTGTTCCTTTAACGTATGGCGGTATGGTTAGTTGCCGATTTCGAAGCTCAAAACTGTCTGCCACCACAAAACTTGATATGAAGAACAAAGCTTCATTTAACCAATGAACCGCCAATTTCTTGTTGGTGCTGTTATATGCTGCCGATATTATCTTTGTATTATTATTTTTTGGTTTTCTGTCCATTCTTTAGATTTGATTTCAATCACATAAATACCATTGTTTAAATCCCCGATATTAATTTGACGTTGGTTTTGTTTAAGCATTTCTGATTTAACGAGAGTTCCAATTAAATTATAAATATTCAATGTCAATGCTTTATTTTTGTTAATATTTAACGTAACAAAATCAGATGCCGGATTAGGATAAATTTCTATTGAAGTGGAGTAATCATTTTTATCAATACCAGAGAGTACCCCTGTGAATTTAATAATAGTTCCTGTTTTCCCAACAGCATACCCAGTGGTGGCAGTGGGAAAATGAACACTGTTAAGGTCATTTGTAGTTGGTGAAGTCATTGGGCTCCATGTAGCACCACCATCGCCTGTTCTAAGTATAGTACCACTGTCACCAACTGCTACACCATTATTTGTGTCTGTAAAGCCAACAGATTGTAAATCATTATTGCTACTGCCATTATAAGAAACTTGAGTCCATGTGCTTCCTCCGTCAGTTGTATGAACTATTCTTAAATTATTCCCAACAACTACTCCATTGGTAGGACTTGTGAAACATACAGAATTACAATCCATATTTGATGGATTATAAATATTAGACCATGTTGCACCACCATCAGTAGTTTTGTTTATTCCATTGTTTCCGCTTGTACCGCTCCCAACTACATAGCAAGTGTTAGCACTAGTGCAAAAAATGTTCTTCATTCCAGGACTTCCACTTACGCCTCCGCTTACCGCTGTCCATGAAGCTCCGGCATTGGTAGTATGAACCATGTAGTTATCATGATTGACATAATTAACTGCTGTAGCATAACCAACTGTAGCGTTATAAAATTAGATGTTAAAACCAATCACAGTGCTTCCTAACCCAAGTGGGTATGCAGTCACAGTTGTGCCGCCATCAGTTGTCTTATATATGGTATCAAGACCTGTCCAATAACCATTATTAAGGTCAGTAAAAACCATGGAAAGAGGTGCAGGACTTGAACTAGTCCAATTTGCACCTCCATTAGTTGTTTCTAATAGCGTGTTAACAACAGGAGTCGATTTGAAATTCGCTCCAAGAACAAAGCCATTGTTTGCATCAATAAAAAATACATCAAAAAGTGTATCATTTGTTGCTGAATTCAATGTTACCCATTGTGCATTTGTCTTAATTGTCATTGCAATTAAAACTGTCAAAATAATTGTGATTTTTTGCATTTTATTTTTGTCCGAGTTTATCGTGCTGTCTCCGCACTTTTTAATTCCGAATTATTTGTCTAAGTTAGTTTTTCAGTTTCACTTGGTTACATATAACCTCGTTTATAAGTCTTATTGTATAAAACCTATATAACCAAAGGGAGGCTTATATGTCAGACGATTAATCAGCCTTGCCATTACGCAAGGTAAGTGTTTTACCTAAAAACAATTAAAAAAGGGAAAAAATAGCTTTTTCATTTGGCAATGTTAAGTAAAAAAATGGCAGTACAATGGCTCAGTTCTGAGCAATAACATCAGTAAAATATATCATTTCCGAGTATTACTAATCTTAGAACTTCTGAGAATTATCAATGTTTCAAAACAGTTAATGACAACAAGCTCCCTTGTAATTGGCTTAAAACATATAACTGTGTTGAGTCTTAAAAGGTTCTTGATTTCACATAATTCAATATAACTCAATAGGTGTAAAAGGTGTAAGAGGTAAAGTTCGGTTACACCTCGCTATTAGTTATAATCAGTTTAAAGAATCGTTAATAGAAAAGATATATAATCTTCATTCAAATATCAACGAGGAATTTAATAGTTCGAACCTTCAAAATGAATTGAAAAAAGAAGCAAAGATTCTTTCGAACGTCAATAATATATAGCAAAACGGAAACTCACAAGTAAAAGAAACAATTCAAAATTTGATGTTTCCTGAAGGTGTTCGCTTCGATTACGAAAACAAGCATGTTCGATCCTTTAAAGTGAATAAATTATTTGAATTAAATGCCGAGTTATCGAGTGTTACAGCGAGTACAAATAAAAACAGCCTTGATGAAAAATCAAGGCTGTTGTCTTCAGTAGCGGGGACAGGATTCGAACCTATGACCTCCGGGTTATGAGCCCGACGAGCTACCACTGCTCTACCCCGCAATATATTTTAAATCTTTTTTAACTAATCTATACCCGAAATGAGGGTGCAAATATATACTAAATTTTTAATAAACCATGGTTGTTAAATGATTAAATGCCATAATAAAGTTAAATGTAAGCTTTATAAAGACTATTTAAAGGGCAGCGCTTGCAAATAAATCCAACTGCACGCAATCAAATAGCTTTGGCGACTCATGAATCACTTGCTTTGGAGCATGGTGAGTAACAACCATTTTGGGTGTTGCTTTTGCTTTAGGCACCTCAAAAAGGGTGGGAGCATCTTCATCCATACGTTTTAGTATGCTATTAACAATACTTTCACGCATAAATTGTGATTTGTTTGACACTTTATATCTCGTACAATATTGCTCAAATACCTTAAACTCTTTAGTATTGAGCATCATTGACTTGCGATGTATCCTTTTAAGCTCAGGATCTTTTATTTCCTTCTTCTTTTCCAAAATTTGGCCTTATTTTTTTATAAAAGTAATATATGAAAGGCATTCATTTAATTTTAACGATTCCAAGTTATTAAGATTTTATTAACCATGCACGTATCTACTTGTAATACAACTAATAGCATAATAAATTCATTTGATTTTATAGTATTCAAGGTATAACAACTGCCGTAAATAAAACCAACTCTCGGCAAGCTGACGAAGCATAAGTAAATTTATATTTTGCACCATAACATGAGAAATACGAGTTTGGAGATCCTAGTTTAACTGAATAGTCAGGAGTTTGAATAGATAATTTCGTCAGTAGCATTCCTGTAATTATAGTCTCTATGGTCTAGTAATAATGCTAAATACGGAAACATTTAGTAATTATATTATTGTTAAATGATTCTTTTATTATTTTTGAAGAATGCTAATAGCCGTAAATACACAATTGCTTTTGCCCAATAAATTAGAGGGCATTGGATGGTTTACATATCACATCTTAAGTCGTTTAACTAGAAATCATCCGGAACACACCTTTTTGTTTATATTTGATAGACCCTATTTTAAAGATTTTGTTTTCGGATCAAATGTTATTCCTATATATACGAGGGTTCCTTCTCGGCATCCAATATTATGGTATTATCGATTTGAATATCTTATACCTCGAATACTAAAAGAGTATAAAGCAGATTTATTTTTATCAACAGATGGATGGTCAACATTAAATACAAGTGTAAAGCGATATACTGTGATTCATGATCTTAATTTTGTTCATGATCCTAAAAATCTACCCTTTTGGGTAAAACTATATTATAATTATTTCTCGCCTAGGTTTGCTCGTGCCTCATGTCGCTTAGGTACTGTTTCAGAATATTCGAAACAGGATATATCAAGGGAATTTAAAATAGAGCATAATAAAATTGATGTTATATATAATGCGCCTGGCGATGCATTTAGGCCAATTTCAGAGAATGATAAGCATTTTATTCGAAAAATATATTCAAACGACTCTCAATATTTTGTTTTTGTAGGAGCATTAAATCGTCGTAAAAATATTGTGAATATGCTTAAGGCCTATGATATGTTTAGGGAGACCTCAGGCCTGCCTGTAAAAATGCTTATTGTAGGCAAGAGAATGTTTCATGTAAAGTCCTTAAATAATTTACTTAAGAAAATGAAATATCGGAGCGATGTTCATTTTACAGGTCATCTGCAAGGCAATGATTTAGCTCAGGTTGTAGCATCTGCATTAGCATTGGTTTTAGTTTCACGTTTTGAAGGTTTTGGCATTCCTATTGTTGAAGCAATGAAATGTGATGTTCCCGTTATCACTTCAAATGTTACCGCAATGCCAGAGGTAGCAAGCAATGCCGCTTTATTATGTGATCCTCTTTCGGTTAATTCCATTTGTTGTGCAATGAGATCAATTGCATCTGATGAAAAATTACGTTGTCAATTAATTGAGAAGGGAAAGCAACGAAGTAAAGATTTTAGCTGGGATGTAAGTGCAGAAAAAATCTGGATAGGAATGATGAAGTGTATATAAACGATATGTATGGCAAAGAAATTACGTCCATATCTAGTTAAAGATAGAAATGAAGCTGGATGCGATGAAGCTGGACGTGGTTGTATTGCAGGCCCTGTTTGTGCTGCTGCTGTTATTCTGCCAGCAGATTTTTTTCACCCATTGCTGAATGATTCAAAAAAGATGACGGAGAAAAATCGAGAGGAATTGCGCCCAATAATAGAACGTGAAGCAATCGCCTTTGCCGTTGCAATGGTTGACCATAAAAAAATTGATAAAATAAATATTCTTAATGCCTCATTTTTAGCAATGCATCATGCTGTTACTAAGCTTAAAATAATTCCAGAACATTTGTTAATTGATGGTAATCGATTCAAAAAATACAAGGATATAGAGCACACCTGTATCATAAAGGGCGATGGTAAGTACAGCTCAATAGCAGCAGCATCAGTTTTAGCAAAGACGTACCGTGATGATTATATGAATACGCTACATAAAAACCATTCAGAATATGGTTGGGATAAAAACAAAGGATACCCAACACTAGCACACCGTTCTGCTGTTATGCAGTATGGCGTGAGTAAGTGGCATCGCCTCTCTTTTAATATATTAAGTACGCAACTTAGTCTTGAGTTTCCAGACTAATATCTTTTTGCTGTCTCTTATTAGCCAATTGTCCACAAGCGGCATCAATATCTTTACCACGGCTACGTCGCAAGTTCACCACCATATTTCGGCTTTCAAGAAACTCAACAAATGCTTTGGTGCGCTCTGGTGTTGATGGTTTAAATGGCAATCCTTCAACCGTATTGTACTCGATTAGATTTATTTTACATGGAAAACTTTTGCAGTAGATGGCTAGCTTCTTAGCATCTTCAATTGAATCGTTCAAATTACAAAGAAGCAAATATTCAAAAGTAACTCGAGCACCAGTTTTATCATGAAAATATTTAACCGCCGCACTAAGTTCTGATAGTGGGTTCGATTTGTTAACGGGCATCAAATGATTGCGAATTTTATCATCAGCCGAATGTAAAGAAATGGCGAGGTTGAATTTAATATTCGCATCCGCTAATTGTCTTATTTCATTGTTTAATCCTGATGTTGAGAGTGTAATTCGGGAGGGACTGTAATCCATTCCAGAGGGATCGGTAATCCATTCAATTGCACGCATCGTATGCTCATAATTAAGTAATGGTTCACCCATTCCCATGATCACCAGATTGCTTAACCTCGATTTAGTAAGCATTTCTGAAAGCTCATTTAGTTGTGTAAACTGATCAAATATCTCTCCCGAAGTGAGATTCCGACGATATCGCATCTGCCCAGTAGCACAAAAGGTACAGCCCAAAGGACATCCCACTTGCGTTGAGATGCATGCTGTAGTACGCTCTAAAGATGGGATATAAACTCCTTCAATAATATCTTTGTCGTTTAGTTTAAAGGCTATTTTACATGTTCCATCTGAACTCTCTGATTGAAACTCTTTGTCTGCAGTATGAAAAGAGTACGTATCTTCGAGTTTAGCCCGTAGGGTGGCTGGTATATTTGCCATAGCAGAATAGGTTCGAACGCCTTTTTTGCGAAGCCATTCATGCACTTGCTTTGCTCTAAAGGCTTTTTCTCCTGTTGATACAATGAATGCTTCAAGTTCCTTACGATCAATCTCTCTTATATCTTGCATCCTTCTATTTTTAGTGTTTTGTTAGGCAACAGCTCTAAAGATCAAGCTGCCGTTATCATAATATTTAATATTCACTCTATTTGAATTCATCTGTAAAGTTAAGTTTTGTTACATAAAATCCTTATTTTTATCACAAATTATGATTAAAGACCTAATTTTATTTGAAATAACTCAATAATAAATAGTATTATGGTGTGCAGACTTTGTTTATTGTTTCTTATTCTACTAAAACCCATATTCGTTTCTGCCGATGAAGGAATGTGGATGCTTCCATTTTTAAAGGATTTAAATGAGTTTAAAATGAAGCAAGCGGGCATGAAATTGAGTGCTGAGGATATCTATAATCCCATAGCGCCATCACTTAAAGATGCAGTTGTTCTTTTTGATAATAAATGTAGCGCAGAGATGATCTCTTCACAGGGTCTTCTTTTAACCAATCATCATTGCGGTTACGATGCCATTCAGCACCTTTCAACCTCAACAAACGATTTACTTAAAAAAGGGTTTTGGGCTCACTCGCGTGCTGAAGAACTGTGCGACACAACGGTAAGAGTAGCATTTATGCTTCGATTTGAAGAGGTTACTGAGCGAGTATTATCGGCAATCCCTGCGGAATCATCATGGATTTCAAGAGAGTATATTGTAGATTCTATTTCAAATATTATTTCAGTAGAGGCTAGTGACAGTGGTAAATACGAATCTTCTGTTGAATCTTTTTTTGATGCTAATCGTTTTTTTCTTGTAGTATATGAAGTGTTTCGTGATGTAAGATTGGTTGGTGCTCCTCCAGAATCAATTGGATCCTATGGTGGCGATACCGATAATTGGATGTGGCCTCGTCATACAGGCGATTTTTCAATGTTTCGTATTTATGGTGATAGCTTGGGGTGCCCTGCTAGTTATTCAAAAAATAATATTCCCATAAAACCAAAAAAGTTTTTTCCTATTTCGATTAAAGGCATCCAGGAGGGCGATTTCTCAATGGTTATGGGATTCCCAGGAAGTACCGATCGGTATATGACTTCGTGGGAAGTGAATCAGGAGATGACCGTTATTAATCCAAACCGAATTAAAACTCGTGAGATTAAACAAAAAATATGGACCGATTCTATGCATTCTGATGCTGCAATCAATTTAAAATATTCGGCTCGTTACAAACACTCAAGTAATTACTGGAAGTATTCCATCGGACAAAATTTAGCACTTAAAAAATTAAATGTTCAGTCTCGTAAAGAAGAGCAAGAAAAAGCTTTTAATACGTGGTCAAATAGTGATAGTTTATTAATGAAGAACTATGGTGGAGCACTTAATAAAATTAAAAATGGGGTTAATAATAAAGCGGAGTTTCTCCATGCAGGTCAGCTATTAAGTGAGTGCTTTTACAACTCGGTTGATTTATTCAGAATTGGTAGGGAGATATTCATAACAGCAGCTGAAAATTACGATAAAACAAGTCAACAAATTACGAATATCTATCCGTTTTTTGTTTTTGAATTAAATGAATATTTTAAAAATTATGATATTCATGTTGAGAAAAAAACGGCAGTGGCTATGATGAATTACTACATTCAAAATGTAGATGCGCAGTATATACCTTACATATATGCTACAATACAAAAAAAGTATAAAGGAAATCTAAATAAATTTCTTGCTGCAATGTATGATAAATCTATTCTTGCAGATAGCGCCAAATTAGTTGCTTTTTTAAAGGCACCTAATCGTGAGGTACTCTTAAGCGACATTGGATTTAAAGCGGTTTATTCAATAATAGAAAAATCAAACTTTACACTGGAACAACGTAATTCATGTTGCAGAAATGAATTTCTTGAAGGTCGTAATGAGTATATGAGAGGCTTATTGACGATGCATGCAGACAGTGTATTTTATCCAGATGCTAATTTTACTATGCGTACAAGCTATGGTAAAATTAAAGGCTACAATCCGACCGATGCTGTTCATTATAATTATTACACAACACTTGATGGTGTAATTTCGAAAATGAATCCCGAAAATAAAGAATTTATTGTGCCTGAAAAGTTAATGGATTTATACCAACAGAAAGATTTTGGTGAATACGGCCTAAATGGTAAAGTTCCTGTTGCCTTTATATCTACTAATGATATTACTGGAGGTAATTCTGGTAGTCCGGTTATTAACGCAAAAGGGGAATTAATTGGTACCGCCTTTGATGGGAATTGGGAATCAATGAGTGGTGATATACAGTATGAACCTCAATTACAGCGCTGTATATCTGTTGATGTCCGTTATGTATTATTTATAGTTGAAAAGCTGGGGGGGTGTAAATACTTGATTGACGAAATGGAGCTGGTTCGATAGTAGTAAAAATAAAAAATCCGCTGCAGAGAAAGTAAAAAGAATAAGAACATACGATATAATTATACATGGTAAATTTGCAATTGCTTCTCTAATTTACGACATGCATTAATCTAATGAATTATAATATTTCTGTATATACCGATGGTTCGGCACGAGGTAATCCAGGTCCTGGAGGCTTTGGTGTAGTTATGATATGGGGCACTCTGCGGAAAGAGTTTATGCAAGGATTTAAGCATACTACAAATAATAGGATGGAGTTAATGGGCGTGATTGCAGCGCTTGAAAAATTACAATTCGATAATTGCAATGTTACCGTATATACCGATTCAAAGTATGTTGCTGACTCCGTTGAAAAAGGATGGCTTTTTGATTGGGAGAAAAAACGTTTTAAAGGCAAAAAGAATCAGGATTTATGGATACGCTTTTTAGCTCTTTATCGTAAACATACTGTTCGTTTTGTTTGGGTAAAAGGGCATGCTGAAAATAAAGAGAACAACCGTTGCGATAAACTCGCCGTTAAAGCATCATTTGGAATAAATTTACCAGATGACATTGGCTTCGATAAGAATACAGAGGTAGAATTATAAGGCGGAATTTATTGATTAATCATTCTGCTTGACCAAATTTCATTGATTATTCATTGCAAAAAATGATGAATCACTTTGTTTGCCATAATAAAACTGCGTTCGGCCGCAGGCTCTCCGCCGCAGCGGACTCGGTCCTTACTAATTTCAATTTAAGAATGCTGCTATCCATGGCCTCTGGCCATTAATCTGATTTCGTTAATAATATAAATAAAATATTGATTTGCGTATACGGCCTGGAGGCCTTGTTTGCTTTGCGCTTCATTGATGGATAGTATGCGACGGAGGCTTTGTGATACGGTCACTTCGAGTGCCTAAGTAACCGAGTGCTTCAAATAAGCTTTTTGCTAATTTATGGAAATTTAAAAAACGATTTCTATTAAAAAATGTAGGTGGTTGAGATGTCGCATTGAGTTTATCGAAATGCTCTCGAAACCACTAGTGTTGTTAGAGGGTCATGCGACTGAGGCGGAGCCAACGCTGAACAGCATCGTGGTTTTAAATACGTTAGGGCGAACTAGGGTAAATTTATCCAAGTCACCACGCGATACAATCGTGCGATTTTTATTTTAATATATAATCATTATAAGGGGAACCAACATGGTTTAATTATGCAACGTAAGCCCCTTGTTCAATAAATACTATTACTGAAAGATTCTTAATAAACTGAAAATAATTGCTTTGTTAGAATTGAATGTATATCTTTGAATCAATTACTAATTAAACAAAAAACTATGAAAAGATTTTTCACATTATCTATTGCAATGGCCATGATTGCAATGACAAGTTATGGTCAAAAGATCATAACCAATGAGGGTAGTCCTTCGGTTATAAAGGGCCAAAAGGATGTTGCCTTTCTTTTTACCTATGATGACTTAATGATAGGTAAGATGACAGAGGCTAATTACATAGCCAAAATTAAAGGTGAACGCGACGCAAAAGCGGCTGGTAGTGGTGATAAATGGGAGCGTGCGTTTCTTGAAGACAGAACAAAAAGATACGAACGCAAGTTTGAAGATCTTTTTAATAAATATGCTGGTGAGTTATACGGTACCTATGCAAGTATTTATAATAAAACAGGCAAGTATACAATTAAGGTACACACTACAATGATTGAGCCTGGTTATAATGTTGGGGTATCACGTATGCCGGCTTTGGTAAATATGGAGATCACCATTTATGAAACCGCAAGTTCGGATAAGATTTTATATAAAGCCACATTATTAAAAGCGCCCGGAACTTCAATAGTGAATGATTATGATGTAGGAGAGCGTATTTCAGAGGCTTTTGCAAAGGCAGGAAAGTCTTTATCAATCTTCCTAAATAAAGCGAAATAGAAAATCTTTGATTAAAAAAGCCGACTCAAAATGAATTGAGTCGGCTTTTTCTTTTATAAATAGAAAAGAAAAAATCATAATAGCGCATGAGGAAGATAATACTAAACCGCGAACAAGTATCTGAAATTAAACAATCAAAGTTGCACATATTACTAATTATTGATTTTTCATTCTGTAAATCACACAGAGCAGCTCCTAGTTGCTCATCTACAGCATCAAGTGAATCAATAGTATAGTTACCCAGAAGTCGCAGACATAACAAAAAAATAT
>JBBRXJ010000082.1:0-15288 GCA_038248505.1 Bacteroidales bacterium | reverse complement strand
GTATTGCCAAATCTGCAAACCCGATGTTTTGTGTATTTTTCATACACAAATATAACAAAAAAAACGACTCAATACACTGAAATACAATTATATATGATATATTTTTATGCTATTTTGCCTTGCAACGGTCTCAATATACCAAGGAGCTGCCATGTAATTAATTTTTATTGGATAATAAAAGCGTACACACGCTTGTCCTGAAAATTCCGAAACAGATGAATAATGAAAGCTTGCTTCAGCGTAAAACGAATCTAAATCGGCCTGATTTTCTTTTCTCAGATATTTTGAAATAGTTGCATTGATATATTTTAACTGGGGATGCGTAACTATTAAACCAGAATTGGATAATATGCTAATAAAGCCATTTTGATACACCCGTATATTTGAGAATTTCTTCTGTAATTGATTTAGATCGATATCAATACCAATGACTCCCAAAAATCTATCATTCTCAATTACCGGACTAACAATAGAGGTCTCATAAAAAATCTTCTTATTTCCATGATATTGATAATGAAATGGATCTGTGATTAAATTTCCTTTAATTTTTTTAGGTAAGGTATAAAAATCCTCATAAAAATCAGCTGTATCATTCACCTCATGTTTAATTATTCCATCGTCATAATAATATGCTGACGCAAAAAAACCTTTGCAATCGTGCATACTATCATTAGCATAAAACAAGTCCATTGAATCATAGGCATTGGCTTCCCAGATAGTCCATATAGCCAAAAATTTATTATCCACAGCAATTGTATTCTTCATCATATCATACACACTGTGGCGAGGAATTTTATTCTTTTTATAGTTTATAAAATTAGCACTATACGTTCTAGTAATAGTAAGTGCTTCAATAAAATATGTTTCAATAGAATTGGATATTTCTTTTGAAACAGCTAATGCTAAACGATTTGATTCCAGAAGTGCTTTACTCCTCATATCAAATGCCATGAAAACGAATAAGCATGAAAGGACAACAAGCACGGGAAATACAATACGAAAGGTATTGCTTTTAATGAAACTGAAGTTTGTAAAAATATTAAAATTCATGATATAATTTTATAAAGCAAATGCTGCAATACGTTTTTGACCATCCATAATAATGTCAAGCGGCATAGAGCATCTAATATGTTTAAAATATTTTGTTTTACTTATTAATTGTTGCGCATTAATAAGATTCCAGTTAATAAAATCATTTGAAGAATGTTTTTGCACAGCTAAATAACCTACATTCATTGATACTACATTATGAAAGAAATGAGAACCTAATGAAGCCTCCAGCGGAAAATCATCAAGGCTCATCTCAACAATTGCACGTGCATAGGATATTTGAGACCATACAACCGGAATCCCTAAAAAGCGATCGCGAGTACCCCACCTACCTGGTCCGATAAGAATATATTTTCGATTTTCAATAATCATTTTATGATTAATCTCTTCTATTTCATTAACCATTTCAAGGGTTTGCATTTTATCAAAAGTCTCAGGTTCTACAAAAATAATATCACAAATATCAGTAACATGTCCATTACCAAGACTAGCAGAAGCGTATAAAATTAGTTTATCTCTATCAATAGTAGAAACATCAATATCAAAATTTAGCTGATTACCAACCAATGGTTTTATTTGTAATAAGTAAAACGAAGCTTTTCCTTGATCGTCTTTGTCAATATCAACAGCAAACTCAATCTCAACAGGCGATCCCAAAGCATTTTTTACTGCATTCAAAATTACATCAATCGTTTTTGCGAGCGGAATATAATTATATTTTAAAATATTTGCAAAATTAATAACAAGCGGCCCATCAATATCGAGACCCGGAAGCAATCGACTATTTTCAAAATCATAGGTAGAAGCACAATGGTTTAAAGTTCCGTGCTTTTTAGCATTTGAAATATCTAAACGGCATAAACCCGCATGTTCACCTTCACCTATTAAATCAAGGTCTTTACGTGCCATATCCACCGCATAAAAATACACTTGCGATTGTTTCATTTGATCTTCGGGAGAACTCAAAACAATATCAGGATATTTTGGAGAGAAACGATAGGAACATGCGCCTTTAACCACATATTCACCTAGACCAACAGCCATAACAGCAAAACCCTCTTCCGGTTTCATGTGCGCAAAAGGGTAGAAATTATATGATTGCGCTACCCCACTAATTTGAGGATAAAAAACATTATCATACGCTTTCCCTACCAAATCCTGAATAACAACTGCCATCTTTTCATCTTCAACCTTATGATGTATGGTAGCATAATAATTACGTGCTTCTTTTGAGTAAATGGATAAATAAACCAATTTAATAGCAGTTGTTAATTGCTCAAAACGAACATTAAAATCAGGGTGATTATTAGGCAATAAATAGGTATCAAAAACACCTGAAAAGGGCTGTGTTAAAGAATCTTCCGAAAGACTTGACGAACGAATTGCTAATGGATTTTCTTTACGTTCAAGAATTTTGCGAAGACGTTCAAGTAATTTTGATGATAGTTCTGCCTTTACAAAAGCCTGCTTAAGCGTATTATGATCCTGATCTCCAAATACCATTGAATAAAGAGCATTATGCTTCATAAACAGCTCAAACTCGTCGGTACCAATAATCATTGTTAATGGTGTACAAAGATTTATATCTGGAGCATATTCTGAAAAATCGAAATTTGAAATTAGCGTATTAATGAATGCCAATCCCCTCCCTTTTCCACCCATAGAGCCAGTTGCAAGACTAATAATATTTCTCTCATGCTCTAAATCACTATCATCAAAATCAATAATTTTGCCCTTTTGTTTATCGGTAATAGCCCTCCTAATGGTTGCAATAATATAGGTACGAAACTCGGTAATAGTCTCAAAATAATACACCTGTACAGGATTAAGCATTTTTGCCAACTTAATTTCACCGCGTGACATTAGCCAAATTGAAAACTGATTACGTAGCGCATGATATTCAATACTCTCATCAGGCACCGTAGCCAGCAAATCAATAAAATCTTTTAAATCATGAGCTACGCCGATAGATTCACCCTCTTTATTTCGAAAGACAAAATGCCCAAAACCTAGATGATAGTTAACAAAACGTTTTAATTCATCAAAAAGATTATCAGCATTTTTATTAATAAACGTTACTTTCATTTCATCCGCCCTGGTCATATATAGCTTATCAGACGACTGTAAGGCAATAGGTAAAGCAGATATTTGAGAGCGAACATATTTAACAAAACTGATACCCGATTGATTCGAATATACACCTTCTTTTTCAAACTCAACATCAGAAATAACGCATAAAATATGGTCTTTATACTTATTAAAGATATGTACAGCTTCTTCATAATTGGTTGCCAACACAATTTTAGGACGCGATCGCATCTTAGATATCTTATCTAACTCGTTCTTAACAGAAGCAATAAGATGTTGTACCTGACCAAAAACAATAGAATACAATTGAGTAAGGTATCGGGAATAATAATCAGGAGAATCTTCAACCAACAAAATAACACGTACGAGACCTACATTCGTATCATTCTCTAAGTTCACAGCGTCTTCAGTAACCTTTACAATAGCAAAAAAGACTTTGGCATCACCATTCCACACGAATATTTTATCAATCCCTTCAGCCGTCGTAACAGGTTTAACATGATCATCAGGTGCTCCAATTTTGTTTAACAAAAGATAAACAGGAATATCAGAATAGATTTTTTTTATTTTTTGACTCAGATCAAAAGTAGCAGCCTTATCAGTACCAAGCATTATTATCACTAAATCAAAACGAGTATGCTGAATGAGCTCTAACGCTTCAGCCGGTGATGATACACCCGTAATACGAGGAATGGAAAAAAGAGTATATTGATAAATTTCGCCCATGAATTGCTCAAAGAATCCATCTTCATTATCAAGAATAAAGGCATCGTATAAGGTTGCTACAAATAAAATCTCTTTTACTTTATAGCGCATCATATCAAGATAAATATATTTATCAATGGCTCTCTTATCAAAAAACTCTTGTAAAGGTGGCAATGGTAATCTTTTACGCTCTAAAACCTCAGAATATCTTTTACGATCATGCATTTCAACCGAACGGTATGGCAGAACACCAATTACATCTCTGGCTCTATTTGTATTAATATAACCAGATACAAGTATAGCAAGGTTATTTATTAGATTACGTTCCTCATGCAAAAATGGGCCTTCAAATTCTATTGGAAATTCTTTCAGATAAAAGATCTCAATAGATCCTTTAATATTCTCAATTGTAACGAAGTTTTTTGATTGTTTCCAAGGAGTTTCATTAAAGGAGTCGCTGCTAATAAAAACTTTATTACCATAGACAATTCGCGACACAGTATCATTAGGATATTGCCATGACAATGATAAAACGCTACAAATCTTTTGTAGCGTTACATCAAAAGATAAACCTTGCATAATAATTTCAGACGTAATATTTATCCCATCCAGCTCTTTAACCCGCTCGGTATTCTGATGAATGAGTTTTTCAAAGTCATATTTAGTGGCACTACCCGATATTAGGCCTGCGAGATTATTTATTAAGTGTCTCTCTTCCTTCATAAATGGACCTTCATAATCGGAAGGAAACTCCTTTAAATAATACACTTCAATGAGACCTTTTCGGCCATGCGTTTCAAAAGGATGGCTTTGGAACCACGAACTTTCATAAAAGTTTTTACTTTGAAAAAAAAAGTCACCAAACTTAATGCGAGCAACGGTGAACTCAGGATACTGCCATGCTGGTGGAATAATAGCACAAATTTTATTTAGTGCATCTTCAATGGAATTGCTTAAACGAAGAATTTCAGCAGTTTGATTTATGCATTGTAATTCCTTTAATCGTTCTTTATGGTCATATAAAATTCGAGAAGTGGTTCTCCTGTTTGCCGCTGAACCAATCATAAACGCTAAATTATTAATAAGATCGCGTTCCTCAATCATGAAAGGACCTTCATCAATTGTTCTAAATTCTTTCGTGTAAAAAATGGCGATACTACCTGATTTCCCATCAACAGTATTAAAAAATTGCTCTTGCTTCCACTGACTAAAAGCAAAGGCATTACTCAAATACTCTTTATCATCAAAGATAATTTGAGCAACAGTATATTCAGGATATTGCCATGCTTGTGGGAGATAGTTAACAATGAGTTGTAGAGCTTGATCTAATAGTTCCTTTGAATTTAGGGCCTGAAGCGTAAATTTAATTGCCGCCAACTCTTTTTCACGTTCACGTTTCTGATACAGCTGTTTATCTAAATTCTTTCGCCCTAATGCCATTTAATTAAGTATAAGTGAATGAACTAACTCGCGACCTGTAGAGGAGGTATCAGCAAGAGTTTAATTTATAATTCTCCCAAAAAAATAGAGTAATAGAAGCAATAAAAACATAAACTCCCACCTAAGCGTAAGTATAGGAGTTCTACTAGTTAATATCTTTTACTATCGTTTCTGAAATTATTGTCTCGCTGATTTAATCAAAAGTACAAAATAAATGGGGAATGAGATTGTATATGCCTAGTTTTCGGGAAAACTATATAGTGAAGTATCTTATTTTGTGTTTATATTAATAAATAAATGGAATGGTCATACGTGGGCATATATTTGATAATCAATTACAAATCCATAGTCATTTGTTTTTCATACTTTTCCAAACACGACCATTTATAATAAAGATGATTTTCCCATCTTAATTAAGGAGGGAAAAAGCATATTTATTATATCTTTAACGTATTAAGATAACTTATAAAGTAAAAAGCTGCTTGTTGTTTCTTAACATCTTATGGGTATAAAGCAATTTGTTAGATGATTATGATGAGCAGAAAACTACATGTATTTTTTCTTTTAGTTATAGGCATTTTGAGCAATAGTCCCTATCCCTTATTTGCTCAGATAAATCTGAACAATGGTTTGGTTGTGCATTTGCAAATGAATGGCAATACAAATGATGCCAGCACCTTTGCTAACCATGGTAGCCCAACAAATGTTAGCCTATCCAACGATGAATTTGGCAATGCAAATTCAGCCTATAATTTTCCAGTAGGCCAAATTTCTGATATCGCTGTTGTAGATGCTGCAAGCCTTAATTTTACTACCAACAGACAAGTAACTATATCAATGTTTGTTAATCATTTAGGCAATATTAGCAGAGAAGTTTTATGCGGTAAATGGGGACCAGGGGCAAGTACTGACGATGAGTTTCAATTTACCATAGATGGAGCAACCAATAGGCTCGTTTTTTTTGCACCAACAGTTGCTGGCCGAACAGATGTTTACTCAAAAAAAATAATACCCGTTGGAGAGTGTACGCATGTGGTTGCGATTTGGGATGATGCAGTTGGACGCGTTCACCTCTATATAAATGGCATACGCGACACCACACTTTCTACCGGTTTGAAGCGAAATATAAGAAATACAGCAGAGCCAATATATATGGGCCGCAATGGTTCTGCCTTTCTGGGAGAACAATTTTATGGGGAAATGGATAATGTGCGGATTTACAATAGAGCGATAAATGCAGCAGAGGCGCTTGAGATATTTGTACCTCAACCAATAACAACCAATGGTAGTGGGTGTATTGGAGTATCAATCCCAATAACATCTACAGGTAGAGCTGTTAAATGGTATACCGATACATTATGCACAACACTTGTTGATACAGGGAACACCATAAATATCACTAAAGTCACAGCAGGTACTTATTATTACTGGGCAACTCAATCGCGCAAAGGCGTTCGTAGTCGCTCTGCTAAAACACGAATAATCGTTTACCCAGCATTTACAATTGATGTAGGAGCTGACACCATTAGGAAATGTGAATTAGATCTTAGTCCAACAACTATATCTGCGACCCCAGTCAGCAACTATACATTTCTATGGCTAGATGGAAAAACCACGAGTTCCATTACTACAAATTTTGAGGGTAAATACAGAGTAATAGCAACAGATACATCTGGTTGTAAAGCAGCAGATTCGAGCTATTATCTCATCAGAAAAAATAGTTTTTCTATTATTGGTGATTCTGTAATTTGTAATTATAATTTCATCAATTTGTTTGCAAATAAAGTATATTCAAGTTATTTGTGGAGCACAACATCAACAGCATCAACCATAAATGCAAGTCCAACCATCATTACTACTTATAAACTAACTGTAACTGATGCCTTCACTTGCACTGCAACAGACACTATTCGAGTTAAGGTAAATACTTTGCCTGTTGTAGCACTTAGCGGTTCAACTAGTGTCTTAAATGGAGCTATTGGAAACGTGTATCGAATTAATAATCCGCTCGGATTCACAACGAATTGGACAACAACAAATACTCAATCATTTACAAATCTAACAGACTCAATTCGTGTAAACTGGGGACTAACAGGTACCAGCGGGAAAATAAAAGTTGTTACTACCAATCCAATTACATTATGTTCCTATACTGATTCGCTAAACATAACGCTTGCCTCAGCACCACCTCTTAACCTAACAATTTGCTCTACCAATGGTACATGTTTTGGTTCAAATGATGGAAGCATTGATATTACAACCATTACCGGCGGTGTCCCTTTTTCAGTAGGCAGTCCCTATCGTATTTATTGGAGTAATGGAGACAGTGCTGTTCTTTCACAATCCTCTCTATCTCCAGGCTCATATAGTGTTATCATTATTGACTCAAAAGGAATAAAAGATAGCGCCACAGTAGTTATAAGCCAGCCTTTAGCAATCAGCACAACAATTGATACAGCACTAATTACATGTAATACAAGCTCTGCTACACTATTGGTTACTGTCTCAAATGGAATATCCCCTTATACATATAAATGGAATGACAATAGTACAGATAGCACATTTAGCTCTTCAACTATTGGAAACTATTCAGTAAGCATAACCGATAATATGGGATGTACAAGCAGTGCTACAGGCTATATAAACCAAAATTTATTTGTTCTCAATATTTCAATTGGTGCCGATACGATAAGACAATGTGAGTATAATGTAAGTCCGGTTATATATACAGTAAGTCCAGCAGGAGCCTATACCTATAGTTGGCAGAATGGGAGCACTGAATCTTCTTTCACCGCTTCGGTTGCTGGTCAATATAAAGTACAAGTAACAACAATTGGAGGCTGTATAGGTATTGATTCATCGGTATATCACATTCAAAATAATTCATTAAAAATTACAGGAGATTCAGTTGCTTGTATAGGTGATGAAATTTTATTACAAGCAAGTAATAAAGACTTTACTTCCTATCTATGGAACACCGGAGGAACAAACGCACAAGTTGTCCTTATTCCATTATCAGGTCAAGAATATCGCTTAATAATTACTGATAAATATGGTTGTACAAAAGAAGATAGTATTGATGTGGCCGTTTATTCATTACCATCCATAAATCTTACAGGGCCAGACACAGTAATGAATGATGAATCAAATATTCGATATTATGCAGGCAATAGCGGTTTTGTAAATACATGGACTGTAAGCGGAGCATTAAGTCACATTTCCAGCAACGACTCCGTAATTATTCACTGGCCGCTAATTGGAAGCATGGGGCAGATTAAAATGAATGCTACAAATACAACAACTGGATGTCAGACGAGTGATTCAATGGCAATAACCATTGTGCCCTATCCCCAAATAAATATAGCACTTAACGGAAAGGATATTAACTGCAACAATGCAAAAGATGGAGTAATAAACATAAGCACATTATCAGGCGGTATTCCCTACTCAAGCGGATCGCCATATAAAATAAGCTGGAGCACTGGAGATACTGCATGCAATAGCATAGATTCCCTTTCACCCGGAAGATATTATGTAACAATAATTGATTCACGAGGTAAAACAGATACTGCCAGCGCTCTTATTACGGAGCCATTGGCGATTACAATTTCAATAGATACAGCCATTATCAGTTGTAATGTAAGTAATGCTACATTAAACCCGGTTATAACAAATGCCATGGCACCGTATACCTATTTATGGCAAGATAATAGTACTGTAACATCATTTACATCAGCCAATACAGGTAATTATGGACTTACAATAAACGATAATAATGGATGCTTTGCTTTTGCTACTGGTATAATAAAAAAGAATCTCACAATGCTATCCGTCGATATAGGTACTGATACTATAAGGCAATGCATGCAATCAATATCCCCCGTTTTCTATATGGTTTCACCAGTGGGTACATATAACTATTTATGGCAAGATGGAAGCACCAATAGTTTCTTTAATGCAGTATTACCTGGTAAATATAAAGTAACAGTAACAAGTGCGGGAGGTTGTACGGGTGTTGATTCATCAATATATATCATTCGCAGTAATATGGCAAAAATTATTGGAGACTCATTAGTTTGTGATGGAGCAAGTGTAACACTTAAAATGAATCAAACATTTAATCAGTATATGTGGAATACCTTTGCTACCACAGCACAAATTACCGTAATACCAAGCAATAATATTAAGTATTTTGTAGCCGCTAAAGATCAATACGATTGTGTTCATAGTGATAGCATTCAAATAGTCGTTAATAATCTACCCACTATCAATATCACTGGTCCTGATACTGTTTATTGTGGCGATACAAATATAATATACCATTCAGGCACAAACCTAACAATAAATGCATGGATGATAACTGGTCATAATACATTTATCTTATCGAATGATTCTGTAAAAGTTAACTGGCCTAGTATAGGTACGTCAGCACAAGTTAAGGTTCGTGCGAGTGGCATTATTACAGATTATACAGCTAGTGATTCAATACAAATAGTATTACGAACGGCAACAAGTATTTCAATTTTTTTAACTAAAAATGATACTAGATGCTTTGGATTTAATGGTGGTAAAATACAAATTGATTCAATCAGAGGCGGAGTGCCCTTTAAATCAAAACCCTATTTTTACAAGTTTTTATGGAGTACTGGGGATACATCCGTCACTCAAATTGATTCTCTTTATTCAGGAAACTACACTATAACAGTAGAAGATTCGCGCGGGCAAAAAGCAATTGCAAACGTGCATATACGTTCTCCAGCAATGATACATATTAGTTTTGATTCAACGGCCATTACTTGTACTAAAAACACTGGACAGATCACTCCGCATGTAGCTGGAGGAACAAAGCCCTATACCTATTTTTGGCAAAACGCTAGTAGCGATAGTATTTTGAGTTCTAATGTTGAGGGAAAATATACACTGACCCTTACAGATAATAATGCTTGCACAGAAAGCAGATCATCACATATAATGAAATATCCAGGTCTAATAAGTATATCTATTGGTCCAGATACAATTCATCAATGCAAAGAGAGCGTATCCCCAGTAACATTTGCCCCCACACCAATTGGGACATATTATTATTTATGGCAAAACGGATCAACAACAAATACATATACGGCATCAAATCCTGGAAAATATGTTCTAAAAGTAAGTAATATCTCAGGCTGTACAGGAAGCGATTCAACAGTTATAGCGGTGCATGAAAACAAAATACAAATTATGGGTGACACAACAATATGCTCTGATGATGCAGGAGATTTGATTGTAAATACTATTAATCAAGTAAATTATATTTGGAATACAGGAGCCACTTCAGCAAGCATACATATTCTAAACCCAATCGTTAGTACATTTTATAGGGTAATAGCCATCAATAAATACAATTGTATTGCAAAAGATAGTACACAATTTGTAATTTATACCAAACCCGTTGCAACAATATCTGGACCCAATTTAGCTTATTACGGAGATACGAATATTGGCTATACATCTGTAATTGCTAGTAATTTAAAAAAGATATGGACATTGGTTGGTGATTCTAGCTTTATTAACAATACGGATTCAATAAAAGTTAGTTGGCCTACAAATCCAAGCCAAAATGGGGACATACAATTATTGGTACAAAACACCATTTCTGGCTGTTGGGCATTTTCATCCCAAACGGTAACACTTATACCTCATGCCATTGTTACTATTAATATCATTCTAACAAGTACGAATAGTAAATGTTTCCATAGTGATGATGGGCAAATACAAATACAAAATATAACAGGAGGAACACCATATACAAAAGGCAATGGATACAAACTATTCTGGAGTACAGGAGATACCATTTCAACGCTTAGCAATCTTGGCACAGGTAGCTATTCCATAACCGCCGTTGATTCAATAGGAAATAGTGGCTCTAAAACGATAAGTATAAGTGAGCCTAGTTCGCTTGTTGTGACTGTTAATAATGCAAGTATTATTTGTGCAGGCGAATATGGGAATTTAATAGCCAATACAACAGGAGGGAGTCCTAATTACAAATACCAATGGAGTACTGGTTCGCGCGAGATGTTTCTCATTACAAACCAGGCAAATAATTATATGCTTACAGTTACGGATGCGAATTCATGTACTAATACTGCGATTGCTTCATTAATTGATAAAGTTAGATATTTCCCTGTTAACCCAGTTTTAGTACAACCTACATGCAACACAACACCTGATGGAAGTATTCAACTACATTTAGATAGTTTACATCGATTCGCAGACATTAAATGGTCAAATAACACTAGTCAATTAGAAAATCTCAATTTAGCCAGCGGACTCTACTCCTACACTATTACAGATACGAGTGGATGTAGAATACTTGGTAGCATAAGCCTATCATCAGAACGAAGCTATTGTTTTCGAATACCTACTGCATTTAGTCCAAATGGCGATGGTATAAATGAAAAATGGATGCTTCAGGAAGTTTTTTATTATTACCCCAATGCGCAAGCCTTTGTTTATGATCGCTATGGCGTAGCCGTATATCATGGCGACAAATATACTCCGCTCTGGGATGGCCATGTAAAAAGCATACGATCAATAGTAGAATCGTATCATTTCATCATTGAGTTTAACGATGGCTCAACACGAGCTGTGACTGGGCAAGTAACGGTATTTAGTAAAAGTGGGTATCGGTAGTTTGAGCTCAACCACCTTCTTTTTCTTAGTGTCCTCAGTGTCGCCGCGGCGACCTTAGTGACCTTAGTGATTAAAAATTCTTCTTAGCGAACTTTGTGTGCTAAGTGTCTTAGTGGTTTCCACAAGGCATTTATCTTTGCCGTTACAGTAGCGGAACAGATACAAAAACAGTAAAAATCATTAAACAATAAAAGGAGGATTAATCATAAAATAAATGAATTCAATTAAAAAAACAGTATTGGCAATACTTTAAACTTATGCCTTTTCACTTTCAATTGTTATCGCACAAAATGACATCATGTATGTGATGAAAAACAGCAATATCATCAAAAAACAATCCATCAAAAAAAGTGATATAGATAGTATTAAATTCTATTGTTTGGATACTATGGCTTTTGTTTAGAATAATTTGATCGTTGCAAAACAATCTATTAAAACAACTGATGTTGACAGCGTTATTTTTTAATAAGCCAGCCACAGGCAATACCGTAACTGATTTTGACGGCAATGTTTACAATACCGTAACCATAGGCACGCAAACATAGATGAAAGTAAAACCTAAAAACAACCCATTATTCCAATGGTACAGCCATCCCTTTGTTTAACACTACTTCAACATGGGATGCCCTTACTTTAATAAGCAAGTCCTATTGTTAGTAATTGGATTGAGAATTTCATTTTTCAAAATTTCCAAAATAAGTCCATTTGTTTTTTTTGCATAATAATAGTTATTTGGTTACCATGTAAATATATTAAAAATAGTTGATATAATGATGCTATTTAATTGATTGTTAATAACTTATATCCTTTACTTAATGACATACGGCGGAGAGCCACCGCCGAACGGCATTGCTTTTTTTTATTCTCCCTGATTCCAGATAAAGTAAGTGAAATTATCTATCGTGGATCCAAGCTTTTCTGATAAATCTATTGGT
This sequence comes from Bacteroidales bacterium, assembly GCA_038248505.1. Taxonomy (GTDB): domain Bacteria; phylum Bacteroidota; class Bacteroidia; order Bacteroidales; family JBBRXJ01; genus JBBRXJ01. The sequence continues at coordinate 2,392 of JBBRXJ010000082.1, read as the reverse complement.
TTAAAACAGCCTACAACTAAAAAGTATTCTTCACTTTTTTTTGTAAATCCAATTATTGGTAATCTTATCAAATTTATAAGTTATTATGAGATTTGCCTCTGCATCTTCTTTCATAGTAATTTGTATGGTATCTTTTTCAAAAGTTAGTTTTAAAAAAGGGTATTGGTCGTTGTACTTTTTATGAATAGCTCTTAATTTTTCATTTTGAGGTATGTAATCCAAGCTGTAACTTTTAAAATTTAGTGGATATAGATTGATGAATGTCCGAAAAAAAGAATATGTACTGTCAGGGTTTTGAGTATATATAGTAACGTATAGTGTATCTCCGTCTTGTAAATTTGGCTTTCTCCATTTAAATATAAAATCCGATAATCCATCATCGTTAATATCGGCGGATTCGTAGATATTTGAAATTAAATATCCTTTAAGTATACAAATTCCTTTGGGTATTTTTTTTCGTCCTGTTTAACCCAAACATCGCGATTACAATCAGTATTTTGGGCATAGGAAACAGTACTAAATAATAATGTTACTAACTGAATAAATATTATTTTTTTCATTTTGTATCGCAATTATAGAGTTGACCATCATTTATCAGTTCTTCATATTTTTGTGCTCTGCCTTCTTTATCAAGTTGCTTTGCATTGACTATTTTGGTAACCTGATAAGTGGTATAGTTATCAAGAGTACTAATAGGAATAAATGCGTTCAAAAACCAGGCTACAGCGGAATAAATGATAGCATCGGTCTTATCCTTCAAATCATCAGGGTTATCTTCCCAATTATATGTTTTAGTAAATGTTGTATTAGCCTTATCAGATACTTTTTTATAATTAGATCTACCAGTTAGCTGTATAGCTCCTCGACCACGGTATTTCCATCCATCACCTATTTGAGTATTCCCATTTATATTTTTATACACTATGTTAAAAAGATTTTCACCGCACTGTCTAGAATCAGGTATCATAAATTTAATATAAGTTCCTGTAGTATCTTTTTTAAAACTTACAGGAAAAGTAATCGTATATCCATTTCGGGTTTTTGTAACTAAATCTACACCAATATATCGTTTTGTCTTATCTGTAATATCAATACAGGTATCTTTTTTTTATAAAGGTGTTTACATGCCGAAGAACTAGTATAATTAAGGTGTTCGTTCATATCCCAAAAGTTCTGGCTATACAAAACATTATAACTATTATTACTTTGTGTACCAAAAGTTGCATAAATACCAATCTCTTCGTTTGCACTGTTAAAATCATATAATCTGTAATTGTAATTTTCTTCAAAATCCGTAAAGTTTTCTGATTCTGTATTTACTTGTGAAAAAAAGTGCGCATGTCGCTTACATGTATTAAAGCCCCCTTTTTTCAATGCATCATTAAGGTAATTAACATGAACTTGGGTTATCATATCATTTCTCCCGTTAAAGCAGTAGCATACCCACACTCTAGGCAATCAGGATTATCGTTAATAAACATACTTTTATTAAAAGCATGTCCATTCCATCTTTCAACTGTTCGCCATAATCTATTCCGATAATTTACTGAGCAGTAAAACGAAGAATCAGGCCGATAAAGTTGCCATAAATTACCAGAACCATTATAATATTGGACATTTACAAAAACTGGTTCCCCTAATGAATAGATAGATTTTCCAGTCGACAAACTAATTTTATATTCAGTAGAACTTGGGGTCTTTTTTTGTGCAAGTAATAAATTACAGACAAATAAAACAACCAGTATTGATGTTAATAGCCTTTTCATTGTTTATATCCTTTAAGTATTCTCAACTCTTTTTCACTAAAATCAATTTGCTTCCCATATTGATATGGCTGAGGTTCCCCCAGCTTAGCGTAATATGCGAAGCGCTCGGCGAACATCTCCGACTTCGCCGTCTTAAATCGCGGTCTCTGACCGCAAGTTATTCCACTTTAAAAATACGTTTTCCATTTCAATTCTATAATTATCACCTCCAATACGTTTTCCATTTCAACATAATTGCTGGCACTCGAATAAATATAATCCTCTGGTTTTCGAACCAGACCTGCGCGTACCTGATTATTATGCAGGTAATCCAACTTTTCCCTCGCAAATTCCTGTGAATAAATTACTACTGCATGGTTCTCGTGTGTCCACATTTGATAGTTTTCGTTTCGGCTATGCCGTTGTGCATTAAATTGAAAACGATTAAGCATCTAATCCTTGCGGCTTTCGTTGTCATTTGTAATACTTTCGATAATGTTTTTAGCGGTAAACTTCTTAAAATCGCGTACCGTATTGCTCAATTCACCTTGTGGGCTGTTTGCGATCAAGTGGATATGGTTAGACATGATTACGTACCCAAATATCTGCAATCCTTTATGCTTTTGGCAAAATTGCAAGCTGTCAAT
>JBBRXJ010000081.1:0-15304 GCA_038248505.1 Bacteroidales bacterium | reverse complement strand
TTCTTCCTTGTATTGCCAAATCTGCAAACCCGATGTTTTGTGTATTTTTCATACACAAATATAACAAAAAAAACGACTCAATACACTGAAATACAATTATATATGATATATTTTTATGCTATTTTGCCTTGCAACGGTCTCTATATATATAAGTGTAATTATGGTATAAATAAAAACCATTGCAACTAACCCATTAATATATAGCGTCTTAAATAACAAACTCAAACTACACATTAAAGTATTAATCATATTTCACGTAGAATAGCTGAATAATCGACCTCTATTAATTTATTGTAATACTACACTTTAGCAGGCTTTTGACAATTCTTATTTAGATTTGCTATAAATTATTGTTATCATCATAACATTGTGAAAACTATAACAACAATTTATCTATCTTTGTGCCAGTAAAGGATGCAAACGAAAGAGCTAAAATGATAACAACTTGTTTATCAATTGAAAAGATGAATGTGCAGGATATTATAAGTATAACGAGCGGAAGGATAGTGTGCGGTGAAGATAAATTAAACCGTGAAGTACATTATGCATTTGCCTCTGATCTTATGAGCGATGTTTTGACGTTAAAAGAGGAAAATGTGCTTCTAATAACTGGTTTAGCAAGCATTCAAACAATCCGTACAGCAGAAATTGCTGATATTCATACAATTGTATTTGTTCGTAATAAAAAGGCGACTAAAGAAGTCATTGATTTAGCCAATCAAGCAGGCATCGTGCTTATTGAATGTCCGAGTTCAATGTTTCGTACTGCAGGTCTTTTGTATAAAACGGGGTTAAATCCGGTGTACTAATGAATATGAAACAGGAAATAACGGGAGGTGATTTTAGTCACATTGGATATATATCAAGCGACGTTAAAAAAATATTACGCGAGCGAGGCATTGATTCAAAAGTTATTAAACGCGTGGTGGTGTCTATTTTTGAAGCTGAAGTTAATATTGCGGCCCATGCTTGGAAGGGCTTAATTGAAATTGAGTTAGGTGAAGATAGTATTCGAATTGTTGCGAGTGATGAGGGTCCAGGCATTGAAAGTATTGAGATGGCTATGAAGGAAGGCTTCTCAACCGCATCTTCAAAAGTACGTGAAATGGGATTTGGTGCTGGAATGGGGCTTCCTAATATCAAAAACAACTCTGATCATCTCGACATTAAAAGTGAATTAGGGAAAGGCACTACTGTAGAAATAATAACTAGTTTAAAATCCTAAGATTATATTTAGCGGTTTTAATTTACGAAAATGAAAACATCAGAACTAATAGAAAAATTAAACCTCAATGTATTTAGTGGTAAGTCAGCGCTTGATCGTGAAATTAGTGGGGCTTATGTTTCAGATTTACTTAGTGATGTAATGGGCAGCTCTAAAGCTGGGAATTTATGGCTTACACTGCAGACTCACAAAAATATAATGGCCGTAGCGAGTCTTCGTGACTTATCGGCAATTATTTTAGTTAAAGGAATGATTCCTGATGAAGACACCAAACAACAAAGTGAAAACGAAGGTATCCCTCTGCTGGGAACAAATGAAAACACATTTGAACTGGCGGGTACTATTTATGAATTATTGAAGCGCGAAAAGTAAAAAGATGAAAGTCCGCTACGGTGGAAAAGATGAAAGAGCGTTTGGTTCAATCTCATCAACTTTCAACTTATTAAAATAAATGAAGGAATATAAAGCAGACCTACATATCCACACTGTCCTCTCCCCTTGCGCCAGTTTGGAAATGAGCCCGACAAATATAATAAAGACGGCTAAAAGTAAAGGCCTGCATATTATAGGAATAACCGACCACAATAGTACTCGGCAGTGTGCTATGTGTAAAAAGATAGGAAACGAAAATGACTTGTTTATTTTGCAAGGCTGTGAAGTAAGCACAAAAGAAGAAATACACTGCCTCGCGTTCTTTGAATTTGATGATGACTTAAATGCATTTCAGCACATTATTGATGCACATTTACCTGCTATTAATAATGAATCAAAAAAATTCGGCTTTCAGGTCCTTGTTAATGAAGCAGACGAAATTATATATGAAGAAGAACGATTATTAATGAATGCGCTTACACTTTCAATTGATGAAATAGAACGTGCCGTTCATAAGTTAAATGGAATTTTCATTCCTGCTCATATAAACAGAACAAGGTTTAGTATAATTAGCCAGCTTGGATTTATTCCTAGTGATTTAAAAGTGGAGGCACTTGAACTTGCTAAGCACAATAAAATTGAAAACTTCATAAAAGAGAACCCGATGTATGCTAACTATCCCTTTATTCAAAATTCTGATGCACATTATATAGAGGATATAGGAAGCACTACAAATACTTTTTTACTTGAGCAACTAACATTTTCAGATATACGAAAAGCTATATATACAAAAGTTTATAAAGCATGATATAGAATGAAAGATATTGCGCTACACATATTAGATATTGCACAAAACTCAATAAGAGCAAATGCTACAGAAATTGAGATTGAAGTTTTGGAATGTGAAAAAGACAATCTTTATTTAATTGAAATACGCGATAATGGTGAGGGAATGGATAGTGAAACCCTAATAAAAGTTACGGATCCATTTTTTACAACACGCGTCACTCGTAAAGTAGGACTAGGTATTTCGCTTTTAAAACAGAATGCAGAGAGAACTGGCGGTACCTTAACAATTAGTTCTATTTTAGGAAAAGGAACCCAAATAAAAAGCAACTTTGCATACAAGCATATTGATCGCTTACCATTAGGTGATATAGCCGGAGTTGTTGTGATGTTAATGCAAGCAAATCCTGAAAAAAATATTAGCTACAGTCATACAACCGATTTTGGCATGACCGAGATAAGTAGTACTGAAATAAAAAAAATTCTTGGCGATGATGCATTCAGAAGTTATCAAATTACAAAGCAGGTAAAAAATATTTTGCAAAACAATTTAGAAGAAATAAAAACTAGTTAATATATACATAATAACTAAAATCAGGAGGTTATATGACAAAAATTAAAACGCTTGCAGATCTGGCAAAGATGAAAGAGCAGCTGCAAGGGAAGATGGAATTAAGAGAGAAAGGAACCAATCCTACCGATGCTGTAGTGATTAAGGTTGCTATGGCTACTTGTGGTATTGCCTCAGGAGCCAAAACTGTTTTTGAGTACTTTTCTGAAGAACTTGAAAAAAGAAATATTAATGCTATTGTTACACAAACAGGATGCATGGGTTATTGCTATGCTGAACCAACGGTGGAAATAAAGCTACCCGGTGTGCAACCCGTGGTGTATGGTTTTGTTGACACTAAAAAAGCCGATGAAATCATTGAGAAATTTATAAAGAACGGCGAATATCTCGAAGGGATAATTCCTGCCAATTACGAAACTATTGACACCAAATAAAGGAGGTTAAAAAATCATGGGAAAGTTTAAATATAATATTCTTGTTTGCGGCGGCACAGGTTGTCGCGCATCACAAGGTGAGCTAATTGTAAGCGCTTTACGTAAGGAATTAGAGGAAAAAAGCCTTACACAAGATGTACAGGTTGTGGTAACTGGTTGTTTTGGCTTTTGTGAAAAAGGCCCAGTAATAAATATTATGCCTGACAATACTTTTTATATTGAGGTAAAACCGGAAGATGCAAAAGAGATTGTAGCTGAGCACATCATTAAAGGTCGTAAGATAGAGCGTATGCTTTATATCGATCCTAAAGGCACTACACCCACTGAAAAACCAAGTGAGATGTCATTCTATAAAAAACAATTGCGTATTGCTTTACGGAACTGTGGTTTTATTGATCCCGAAAATATTGATGAGTATATTGATCGCGATGGCTACATGGCTTTAGGAAAAGTGTTAGAAATGTCACCTGAAGCAGCCATAAAAATAATTAAAGATAGTGGCCTTAGAGGCCGCGGTGGTGGAGGATTTCCTACTGGTTTAAAATGGGAAATTGCCAACAAAAGTAAAGGTGATGAGAAGTATGTAGTATGTAATGCCGATGAGGGAGATCCGGGTGCATTCATGGATCGTTCAGTATTGGAAGGCGACCCACATACCGTACTTGAATCAATGGCTATTAATGGCTATTGCATTGGTGCTTCACACGGTTTAATTTATATTCGTGCTGAATATCCTTTAGCGGTTGAACGTTTGAAAGTAGCTTTAAAACAAGCTCGTGAATATGGGTTACTCGGAAATAATATTTTTGGAACAAAATTCAGTTTCGATATTGAAATACGTTATGGAGCTGGTGCATTTGTTTGTGGCGAAGAAACTGCTTTGATTCATTCAATGGAAGGTGAACGTGGCGAACCTACTTTCAAACCTCCATTCCCTGCTGAAAAAGGATTCCGGGGCAAACCAACCAACGTGAATAATGTTGAGACGTATGCAAATATTCCTACAATCATTTTAAAAGGTTCTGCTTGGTTCTCTTCTATTGGTACAGAGAAATCAAAAGGAACAAAAGTTTTCGCACTCGCTGGTAAAATAAACAATGTTGGTCTCGTTGAAGTGCCTATGGGTATTACACTTCGAGAAATCATCTTCGAAATTGGCGGCGGTATAAAAAATGGTAAAAAGTTTAAAGCGGTTCAAACTGGTGGTCCTTCTGGTGGTTGCCTTACTGAAAAGCATCTTGACACACCTATTGATTATGATAACCTTATTGCTTGTGGTTCAATGATGGGATCAGGCGGTATGATTGTTGTTGATGAAGATGATTGCATGGTGTCTATGGCTCGTTTTTATCTCGATTTTACCGTTGAGGAATCATGTGGTAAATGTTCTCCTTGCCGTATTGGTAATAAACGCTTGAATGAAATTCTCGACAAAATTACTAAAGGCGAAGGAACTATGCTGGATCTCGATAACTTGAGAAACCTTAGTATGGTTATTAAGGACACATCATTATGTGGTCTCGGACAAACATCACCCAACCCAGTTCTCTCAACACTTGATAATTTTGCTGACGAGTATATTGCACACGTTAAAGATCACAAATGCCCTGCTGGCCAATGTAAATCGCTAATGCAGTATTTTATTGACGCAGAAAAATGTTGTGGTTGTACTGCTTGTGCTAGAGCTTGCCCTGTAAGTTGCATCGTTGGCGAACGTAAAGAAGTACACGTGATTGATCAGAAAACCTGTATCAAATGCGGTAGTTGCATGGAAAAATGTAAATTCGATGCAGTGTATATTAAATAATTCATTCACGATTTTAAAAAAAAAAGAAAATAATGGAAATGGTAAATCTGACAATAGACGGAAGAACGCTGCAGGTTGAAAAAGGTACCACCATACTGCATGCAGCAAAGAAAATAGGGATTGAAATTCCGAGTCTTTGCTACTTCGAGCTAAAAGATATGTGTATCGAAAACAAACCAGGCGGCTGTCGTATCTGCGTAGTTGAAGTTAAAGGAAGAAAAAATCTCGCTCCTGCCTGTGCAACTCAATGTATGGAGGGAATGGATATTAACACTCATAATATGCGCGTACTGAATGCCAGACGTACAGTTATGGAATTGATATTATCTGATCATCCTTTTGACTGCCTCGTTTGCGCTAAGAGTGGCAAATGCGACTTACAAAAATTAGCTCAAGATTTTGGTATTAGAGAAATACATTATAAAGGCGAACAATCAACATATCGTGAAGATACATCACCTGCCATCATTCGCGATATTGATAAATGTATCATGTGTCGTCGTTGTGAAATGATGTGTAATGAAGTGCAAACAGTGGGTGCATTATCAGCTATTAACCGCGGTTTCACTGCTGTTGTAGCGCCTGCTTTTGAACAGAATTTAGAGGCTAGCCCTTGTACATACTGCGGTCAATGTGTTGCTGTATGTCCTACTGGCGCATTAACCGAAGTGGATCACACCAATCAAATAATTCGCGCATTAGCCGATACCACAAAAACAGTTGTTGTGCAAACAGCCCCTGCAGTTCGCGTTGCAATTGGTGAAGAATTTGGAATGAAACCAGGTGAAATCAATACAGGGAAACTTGCTGCTGCATTGCGTCGTCTCGGATTCAATTTTGTATTTGATACCGATTTTGCTGCCGACCTTACCATTCTTGAAGAAGGAACTGAGTTATTGGATCGTTTGAGCCGTCACATGAAAGGTGATAAATCAGTGAAACTTCCAATTCTTACTTCATGCTGCCCTGGATGGGTAAACTTTTTCGAGCATAACTTCCCTGAATTAAAGGATATTCCTTCAACAGCACGTTCTCCACAACAAATGTTTGGTGCCATAGCAAAAACTTATTTTGCTAATAAGATTAACATTAAACGTGAAGATATGATTGTGGTGTCTATCATGCCATGTCTTGCTAAAAAATATGAGTGCCAACGTCCTGAATTTTCAACTGATGGAAACCCCGATGTTGACTTCGTTCTCAGCACTCGTGAATTGGCATCTCTTATTAAACAATCAAACATCGATTTCGCAACCTTACCTGAAGAAGACTTTGATCAACCAATGGGTGAATCAACAGGTGCTGGAGTTATCTTTGGTGTGACTGGTGGTGTTATTGAGGCTGCAACTCGTACTGCTTACGAAGTATTCACCGGTAAAAAACTGGAGAAAGTTGATTTTGAAGCATTGCGTGGTCTCGAAAAAATTCGTCAAGCTACTATTGATTTCAATGGAACAGCTATTAAGATAGGTATTGCTCATGGCCTTGGTAATGCACGAAAACTTTTAGAAGATGTTCGTGACGGTAAGAGTGAATTCCACGCTATCGAAATTATGGCTTGTCCAGGCGGCTGTATCGGTGGTGGTGGTCAACCGCTACACCATGGCGACAGCAGTATTATCAAAGCACGTTTCGAAGCAATTTATCGTGAAGATAGAAATAAACCCATTCGTAAATCACACGAAAATCCGCAAATACAGGAGTTATACAAAACATTCCTTGGTAAACCATGCGGAGAGCTATCACATAAGTTGCTTCACACGCATTACTTTGATAAAACAAAAAAGATTGAGATAGGATAATTCATGAACTTCGATAATATTTAAAAATATGTCATCAGTAGTAATTAAATTAAAACAAGCAGACATTGACAAGATCAAAGAGATCTGTAAATTGTTCAACAACGACGGTGAAGAGCTAATTAATGTACTTCACCAAGCACAACATCATTTCGGTTATCTTCCTGCTGAAGTACAAGAGGTTGTTGCAAAAGAACTTAACCTTTCACAAGCTAAAGTATATGGTGTAGTAACCTTTTATAGCTACTTTACCATGATACCAAAAGGCAAACACCCTATTGCAGTATGCATGGGAACCGCTTGCTATGTACGAGGTGCAGAGAAGGTTCTTGAAGAATTTAAAAAACATCTTAACATTACTGTTGGTCAAACAACTGCCGATGGTAAATTCTCAATAAGCTGCCTACGCTGCGTAGGTGCTTGCGGATTGGCTCCTGTTGTTATGATTGGCGAAAAAACATACGGGCGCGTATCTCCTGAAGGTGTTAAGACAATTTTAAAAGAATACGAGAATCAATAATTTAGCTTTAAGATTTTCATTTTTCATAATCTGTTGAGCGGAAAGCCCATTACTGGAAACAGTAGGGGCTTTCTTCGTTTTGATTGACCATATTTGCCTTGTTTGATATTCTGATTTCATGTAAATACGTTTATTTACATTTTGCATCATTAAAACCCTTGGGTTAGTTAATAGAATTAAGCAAATATTAAATATTTGAAATCAATTAACACAAAATGACTAATATTTGCATTAGAAAATAACAAAAAGACCTATATTTGTAAATAGAATTATAATTACTCATTTAATACTTAAATTTATGTGCGGAATAGTTGCCGTTTTTGATCTGAAAATGGATGCCCAGCAACTTCGTCCTCAAGTGCTGGAGATGTCTAAAAAAATTCGTCATCGCGGACCCGATTGGTCAGGCATTTATAGCGATAATAATACCGTTATTGCTCATGAACGACTATCTATTGTTGATCCAAAATCAGGTAAACAACCTTTATTTAGCAAGGATGGAAATTTGGTTCTGGCCGTAAATGGTGAAATATATAATCATCGCGAAATTAGGGAGCGTTATAAAGGTAAATATGAGTTTCTAACGCAATCAGATTGCGAAGTAATTCTTGCACTTTATCGCGATAAGGGTTCTGATTTTATTGAAGAGCTCAATGGTATTTTTGCTTTTGCTTTATATGATAAAGAAAAGAATACCTATTTAATAGCACGTGATCATATGGGTATTATTCCTTTATATCAGGGTTGGGATAAAAGTGGCAACTATTTTGTAGCGTCTGAGCTAAAAGCTTTGGAAGGCTATTGCAACAAGATCGAAACTTTTCTTCCTGGTCATTATTTATATAGTGGTGATGGCACCCTGAAGAAATGGTATGTACGTGATTGGATGACTTATGATGCCGTAAAAGATAATCCAACGAGCATTGATGATTTAGCTGAGGCACTTGAAGCTGCTGTTCATCGCCAACTGATGTCAGATGTGCCTTATGGCGTTCTTTTATCAGGCGGATTGGATTCATCAATTACCTCCGCTTTGGCAAAAAAATTCTCGGGTAAACGTATTGAAGATAACGATCAGAAAGAAGCTTGGTGGCCACAACTTCATTCCTTTGCCATTGGTTTGGTGGGATCACCTGACTTAGCTGCCGCTGAAATAGTTGCTAAACATATTGGTACCATTCATCATCAAGTTCATTTTACAATTCAGGAAGGACTAGATGCGGTACGCGATGTGATATATCATCTCGAAACATACGATATTACTACCATTCGTGCAGCAACACCCATGTATTTGCTCTCACGTGTAATTAAGTCAATGGGTATAAAAATGGTACTTTCGGGCGAAGGTGCTGATGAGATATTTGGTGGCTATTTATACTTTCATAAAGCCCCAAATGCAAAAGAATTCCATGAAGAAACGGTTCGTAAGTTAAGTAAGTTATATATGTACGATTGCTTAAGAGCAAATAAAGCACTTGCTGCATGGGGTGTTGAGGGGCGTGTACCATTTCTCGATAAAGAATTTATGGATGTAGCCATGCGAATTAACCCACAAGAAAAAATGATCAATAAAGAACGTATAGAAAAGTGGGTATTGCGTAAAGGGTTTGAAAAGTATCTTCCTGCAAGCATTGCATGGCGCCAGAAAGAGCAGTTTTCAGATGGTGTAGGTTATGGTTGGATCGATAATCTAAAGGACATGACAGCAAAGCTTATTACCGATGAGCAAATCTCAAACGCACGTTTTCGTTTCCCTATAAATACTCCTATGACTAAAGAGCAATATTACTATCGTAGTTTATTCAGCGAGATGTTTCCTAGTGATACTGCGGCACTAACGGTTCCTAACGTTCCTTCTGTTGCGTGCAGTACTGCTGAAGCTTTGGCTTGGGATGAGTCATTTAAAAACATGAATGATCCTTCAGGACGCGCAGTAAAAAATGTTCACGAACAAGGATATAAATAAGAATAGATTTTTAAATTTGTTATGTAGAAAGAGCAAAAAAAACCGCATCGTATGTATGCGGTTTTTTATTCTTTACAAATGATATTATCTTATTAGCCCATTTTTATAGGTAGTCCACCAGCCATATCGCCAATAACGTTAACCAATTCAGACCCATTAGGAATAACAATTTTAGCATTTGATTTTAAGGATGTTTCAACAGCTTCAATCTTGCGCAATAATTGGGCATTACCTATAAAGTATCTATTTGCGGAATCATTTACCAATCGAATTGCTTCAGCTTCCCCTTCCGCTTCCAAAATTTTGCCTTGTTTTGTGCCCTCTGCTTCTTTAATCTTAGCGCGCTTTTCACCATCTGCAACGGTTTCTCTAGCTGTAGCATAATCTATTGCTGCAATCTTTTCATTCTCAGCTTTAACGACTTTGTTCATCGTTTCCTGAACATCTTTTGGTGGGTCAATCTCTTTTAATTCGGTACGCACAATCATAATACCCCAAGTTGCGGTTTCTTCCATTAAAGTGCGATGCAACTCAGCGTTTATCTTTCCGCGTTCACTATTCGCTGATTTTAATGTCATTGTTCCAATAATATTCCTTAAAGTAGTACGAGCTAAGTTTACTATCTGCCATTGGAAATTATTTACATTGTAAATAGAGTTTTTTACACTTTTCTCATCATCCATCACTCTAAAATAAACTTGTGCATCAACACGAGCATTCAGGTTGTCGTTGGTAATGATTTCTTGTGGCTCGGCATCAACCATCAACTCGGTTGTATTTACCAAATACATTTTGTCAATTACGGGGATGATCCAGTTAAAACCTGGGTTTGCAAAGCTACTGTATTTCCCAAGACGCTCTATTAGTCCCCTGTGCGTTGGTCTAACAATACGGATGCCTAAAAAGAAAATGACAATGATACCAATGATTATTGGCATTAATAAATGTGTGTATGCTTCCATTTTTTTTATTTTAAGGTTTCTAAAATTGTTTGTTATGATTAAGAACGTTCTTTTTTCAAAAAACAATATACGATTTTTTTAATAAAGAAGTGAGGCTTTAATCTCCTCCACGCTGTATTTTTGTTTAAACCATTACCCATGCTCTCTGATGAGGATAATCAGCAAATTAGCGGCAGAGTGGAATCACAGGGATATATTCCCCTATAACTATACTAAATGAAAAAATATCGGGCAATACGTCCTCAGCTCAGCTGCGAGCATATTAATTATTTTTAATGTTGTTATACACATATAATACCAAACTTATATATAATTTAGTTTAATGATAAATTATATATAAGCTTGATAAATGCCGTTGTTAAACTATGTTTAGGTCAATTGTAGTGAAACGAAGATTGACCTATTACTTAGATACAAAACGGTATATTTTATACAGTTCCATATTATTGTGTTTGTATTTAATGTTTTAAAAGAAAATCATAAGCTATAATGTTCAATTACAACTCATTATAGTTATTTGATTTTTTTTTATACTTTTAAAGCTATCATCCATGTATACGTATCTGAAAATGAACAATGAAAATTAGTCTGTCGTTAAATATTTATTCAAAGTATTCACTCGTTGAGTCTCTAAAAAGAGTCTCGCGTTTAGGTTATGATGGGGTTGAACTTTGGGGTGCTCGACCTCATGCATGGCCTTATGATTTAGACACAAAAAGCATAAAAGAAACTACAGATGCTTTATCTGATAATGGATTGAAACTAGTATCATATAATCCTATGCAATTAAATAGTTATGTTAATATTGCATCGGAGACTTTAAAAATACGAAATGAAAGTCTCGATTATTTAAAACGTAGTGCTGATATTGCTAATGCCATGTCAGCTAGCTATCTGTCGATTGTCCCTGGATATGCTATATATGGCCAATCGAATGAATCTGGATGGAATATAATGCAAGAAAGTATGACTGCATTATTAACTCATGTTTCTACTACCCCGCTTCGTATTCTTCTTGAAGTAGCTAATCACCTCGATTCAAATCTGATTAATAGAATTTCTGATGCAGCACGAATGTTAAGTTCGGTATCAGATCAAGCAGGAATGGCTATTTCAACCAATATTATGCATTCAAACAAAGAAGTTTTGGCCGATTCTATTGATATTTCTAAAGGTGTACATGTCTTATACCGAATAAATGACTCAATGGGGTCGAGTGATAAATTTATTATACCTGGTGAAGGAAATATTGACTTTGATCTTTTTCTCGAGCGCTTGCGAAAAAACAGTTATAAAGGATTTCTTTCTGTTTATTTAGGTTCGGAGTATTCTACTAATCCTGATGTAGCCGCAAAGCGAAGTATTGACTTTATTAAAAGAAAGGAAAATGTTCTTGTAAAAGTAAAAAAATAGCTTATTAAGAATTAAATCTAATTATGTGTAAAATGATAGGAATGTGCTCATATACAAAAAAAATAATTGTATTCGATTCTGTGTAATTGTAGACCCACTTAGATATTTACTGATTTTTAATGAAAGCAAATCTCTTATATATTGATGAAAGCAGTACCCTGAGGTGCCACATTGATTTTAACACAGATAAAAAAATTGAATAACATCATATTAACAGAAACTAATGAATGGTGTGAACCATCTTCAATCCATCTAAAACAAGCAATGATAAAAGAACAAAGACAACATTTAATTGGTGTATAAATAAAGTAAAATCAAATATCATCTTATCCTTCTTATTGTTATTTTTAAAAACTAAACTAAACATTTTAAAAAATGAAAAAAACGATTATTATTAGCTTGGTATTGGCGTTAACAGTATTGTTGAATAGTTGCAGTACAAAAACAGATTATGACATTTGCATATATGGAGGAACGGCATCTGGTGTTATTGCTGCTTATTCTGCAAGGAAAATGGGCAAAACCGTAATTTTAATTGAACCTCGCACGCATTTGGGTGGAATGACTTCAGGTGGACTTGGTGCTACCGATATTGGCAATAAATATGCCGTTACTGGTTTAGCCCGTGATTTTTATCGCAAATTAGGTAAACATTACGAAAAACTTGAAATGTGGGAGTTTGAGCCGAGTGTTGCTGAAAATTTATTGAATGAATATATTAAAAACGGTGGTGTTGTAGTTCTTGATAGTCATCGCCTAGTTTCTGCATTAGTGAGAAGTAAACGCATTCGTGAAATTGTGCTTGAGAACAACTACACTCCTGATGCATCAACTAACAAAACCATTCGTGCTAAAATGTTTATTGACTGCTCTTATGAAGGTGATTTAATGGCTACCGCCAATGTTTCATATACACTTGGCCGGGAAGCAAATTCGGTATATGGTGAAACAATTAATGGGGTGCAATTACACAATAAGCATCAATTTCCACCTGTAAATAAGGAAGATTATTCTATTGACCCATATATTATTCCAGGTGATAGCACAAGTGGCTTGTGCTGGGGAATAAGTGCTGAGAAAATGGCGGAACAAGGAAGTGGTGATAAAAAACTGCAGGCATATAATTACAGATTATGTCTTACACAAAATGTCGCTAACAAAGTAGATTTTACTCGACCTTCAAATTATGATTCAACGCGCTATGAATTACTCCGACGTATTATTCTTAAACGTCAGGAAATAGGTTGGAAGCAGCATTTACCAGGATATTATCTCCGCGTTGTTACAATGCCAAATGGCAAAACAGATATTAACAATCACGGGGCATTTTCAACGGATATGATTGGTATGAATTATGATTACCCTGAAGCTAAATACGACCGACGAATTGAGATTGAGAAACAACACGAAGATTACATTCGCGGCATATTATGGTTCTTGGCAAACGACCCAGCGGTTCCTGATAGCTTACGCCTTGAAACACAATCGTGGGGTTGGTGCAAAGATGAATTTGCAGATAATAATCATTTCCCATTTCAATTATATGTTCGTGAAGCTCGTCGTATGATTAGTGATTATGTTATGACAGAACATCACTGTAGAGGTGAAGTTGTAGTTGATGATGCAGTTGGTATGGCAGCTTACACAATGGATTCACATAATTGTCAGCGTATCGTTGTTCGCAAGGATGGTAAAAATATTGTGAAAAATGAAGGGGATGTTCAAGTTGGTGGCTTCCCTCCTTACCCAATTTCATATCGTTCCATCGTACCAAAGCGAAACGAATGTCGCAATCTTTTTGTTCCTGTTTGTATGTCTGCTTCACACATCGCTTATGGTTCAATTCGTATGGAACCTGTATTTATGGTTTTAGGTCAATCGGCTGCTATAGCTGCATCAATAGCAATTGATGAGGATATAGCTGTTCAGGATATTGATATGAAAAAATTACAAGATAAATTATTGAATGATCCTTTGCTTAATGGATCTCTACCAGAAACGCTGATTGATAACGCTGACAGCACCCAGGTTGAAATTATTGGCAACTGGAAACTAACTAATGCTTGGATGTCGACATACAAAACAAATGCTTTACTAAGTGATTCAGCCGAAGGTATGGAAAGGCAAGTAATTTTTACGCCTTCCGTAAAAAGAGAAATGAAATTTAAAGTATATTATTATTGTCCTAATCAAAAGTGGAGTAAAAATGATTGGGCCACCGCTGTCCCATTTATAATAAACCATTCAGCAGGTACTGATACACTGGTTGTAAATATTTTAATGAACGAAAATAGTTGGGCTTATATTGGCGAGTATCCTTTTGGTAAAAATAAAAATGAATGTATAAGGTTGGTAGCTGACGGCTTAAAAGAAGCGGTACCTGCAGATGCAATTGTATTTGTACCTGTACAACAATAGGTGTTAAATATATTATTTGTACGACAGTTTTTATTCAAGCATAATCTAGATCAAAATACAAATAGATTCAGCATAATTATATACCACATATATTAACTGATTATTAATGGATACATATCTCTAGAAATTATGATAGTAGGGAACTGAGGTGCCACTTTGAGTTTATCGAAATGCTCTTGATGCATGCAATTTATTACGTTTTAATTTGCCGGTTGTTCGAGACGCTTCGATTATACTCATCGCAAGTCCTAAGCATCCTACTTCGGTTTTTATTAATAAATTTTATCCTTGGTGTAAAGGAAAGCTGATTCAAAATATATTAAAACAACTTCAACCAATAGATTAAAAAAAATGACACAACGTCGACGTTTTCTCAAACAACTTACTACTGCTGGATTAACGCTGCCTTTACTCTCAGCATTTCGCAATGGAGAGTATATTGCGACAAGTTCAACAGTGCGAGGAAACGATTCAATACAAGTACCAGAAGGAGAAGAATGGCGCAAGGTTATTCAAGATTCTATTAGTAGTGAAACGTCTACAGATAACTACTCCGACCTTCTCGCTGCTGCAAATGAAAATATTTTTAGATATCGTAGAAAAGAATTTCGTATAAAAGTTGTTGATAAAAACAATCGTCCATTGGAAGGAGTAAAAATCTCTGCAATACAGTTAAAGCATGACTTTGATTTTGGTTGCAGTGGAGGTTATATTCAAGATAAAGTAAATTCTAATATTAACCTAAAACGCGAGGCAATATCCTTTTCAGACCTTTTTAATTGTACCACTGCCAAATGCTATTGGGACGAACGTTGGCACCAACCGATAGAACACGAGGAAGGTAAAAAAAACACATCGTTATTTGTAAAAGAAGTACAATGGGCGGCGGCAAATGGATTACGCGTTAAAGGTCATCCTTTGGTATGGAATGTTCGGAAAGCTTTGCCTCTATGGCTCGACAAATATAGTTATCCAGAGCAACTCAAAATATTGGAACAACATGTACGTTACATGATGCAAACAGGAGGTAA
>JBBRXJ010000080.1:0-15397 GCA_038248505.1 Bacteroidales bacterium | reverse complement strand
ATTGTGTGATTTTATCCATGGATAGTTTATTTGCTGTTGCTGTTGCAAATATCACCTTTTAGGTGATACTGTCAAAGACATAACTAATTTATTTATAATTAATTATAATGTTTTTTTGTTATGTCTGCGACTTCTGGGATTAAATATATGGCGACAATTGACAAGATACGTAACGGAATTATTGATCAGCTTTTAACCATTTCTAATAAGAATTATTTAGCTGCTTTGTCTCAATTAGTTGAAAATAGTTCACTTGAAAATGAATCAGTAAAATTAACTGGGGAACAATTATTAATGTTACAACTTAGTGAAAAGGATATTAAGGTTGGAAAATTAATACATCAATCTCAACTTGATAAAAATGATTTGAAATGGCTGAAAGAGTTATAGTTTGGACAGAAACAGCAGCTCGTCAACGTAGAGAAATCCTAAAATACTGGACAAAAAGGAATGATACAACGACATATGCTGAAAAGCTTATCAAATTGACAGCAAAATAAATTAAAATGATTTCAATAAATCCCTCGTTACCGAGCGACTTTATCGCGTGGTATACAAATATTAAACCCAACTACCACACGAGTGGACACGTACTTTAGCGATAGGGTAGTAGATATATTGAAAATGATATCGTGTGCCGCAGGTACACAACCAATATAAATGATGTTTATCTCGAAACCATACAATACGAACTGTCGTATTTTTATAATAAGAAAATATAACAGAAAATAGTCAAAGTTCTATTCGAATCAAATATCTTTAAATAAATTCGAATAGAAAAAAATAAAAACGTATGAAAAATGTTTATCAGATTTTACTTTGTGTATTTATTAGCATAAATACATTCGCATAGGAAATAAAAGTACAACTCCCAGGAGCCTATGAACGCAAGGATTATGGGTATGTACGAAAAATGTATACACTGAACAACGATTTTTTTGTTTATCACGTTAACGAAAAAACGTATTCCTAATACTTATAAAAAAGAAATCCCAGATTCTCACTTAAAAATCTTTCCTTATCAGCACAGAATGTAATTATGGACAAGCCTAAACCTGATACAAAAGTAGTAGATAAAAGTTACGGGGTGAATTATTATAACGACTTACATATAATAAATAATAAGGTATATGTTCTAGCCGGAGGCTATCGAGGAAAAACAACAGAAAAGGTTTTTGAAGCGCATGAGATAGATGAGAATGGCGCTTATACTGGTCAAACAACAGAACTTGTTTGAGAAAAATACAAGGTATTGGGGTTCACTTGCGAATACAAAACTGCGGTATCTCCCGACAAGAGTAAATTATTGGTAGTCGAATCCCTGAATTACGATATTGATTCAAGCGATTCGTATATTATCAATGTGTATGAAGATAATTTAAATCGTTCAGGCCGAGTTCAACTAAAATTACCATATCGATATTATGATTTAATTAATTTCGAATGCTTTTTAACCGATGACAATATGGTTTATATAAAGACTACAAGTTTTAGAGAGGCCGTCATTTTTTAAATAAATATGCAAGACGATGGAAATGTAACAACAACAAAAAAAATCAAGGGACTAAGCACATCGCAAATTTAAAATCATATTATAGAAAGGAAACCAATGAGCTTGTTTTTATTGGCACAACGGCAGATTTGAATCCCCAAATAAAATCAATAAGTAACTTTAATGGTCTGGCACAATACTCCATCAATTTGTCAACACACGAATTGATTAGGATAAGTGTTGATTTAAAAATTTCAATAGAATTAAATTACATCATAAAAGACTTGTATTTTATAGATGACTACACCAATGCTTTGGTACTTGAATATTCTAGTAATAGCACATCGTCGGATAGGTATGTTAACCATACTACTGGGGCAAGTACTAGTTATTCAAACGATTTCTATGCTAATCGTAATATTGTCGTTTTGTATTATGCAAACGATGGTTCATTAATTAAGGATGTAGTTATAAACAAAGCTCAAACCACAAAAAATGATGGTGGATTATGCAATTCGTATATTTCCGTTTTAAAAGGAAGAGACTAGTACTTTTTTTACAATGATCATCCTAATAATATCGACTCATACATTGAGTAAAAGAAAAAGATATCAAATATGAAAAAGCCGTCAAAAAGAATGTTTGTGGCTACAAAGGTTAGTATTAATGGGAATATAGGCAAATCGTCCTTAGTTTTAAATGCTGAACAAAAGGTGATTCCAATGCCTGAATTTGGAATTGTAATAGATAATTCAACCATAGTAATTCCCTATACATCGGCATATAATTCATTTGGAGTCAAAGGCGTTTCTGGTTCTATACGTGTACTAAGCATAGAATTGAAATAAAACACATCGAAACTGTTGCTTACCTAAGGCATACGTAACCCCCCATTTACGCGCGATTGTATCGCATGGTAGCAGAGAAATTTTCCATAGCGAAACAAGAAACCACGTTCTTGTTTCGCTATATGCCAACGAATAAGCAAACTTATTAAAACAAAGAAAACGATGATATAATCATCGTTTTCATATGTCTACAGGCCCTTAGCCTATTTTCCTATTTTAAATCAAACAATCGCTTTACATGTCGGTCAAGTATATTCTCATGTACTTGATTGCCTACAATCATCGAATTGGCTTGTATTTCATTGATGTAAACATTCTGATATTCAGCTGCTACCTTAAAGGCAACATGTATTAGTTGCCTGAAAGAGGCATTAAAATCAGGATGACCTGGGATGTGACGTAGGCTATTGGCGAATTTTTGACCATCCCATGCCATTACTTGTTCGCGTGTTGGTAGTTTTGATTTATCAATATCAATAACTGTTGCGTAAGGTTTCATAAGTTCATCACCTCGTTCAAGGGCTTTAATATAGATGTTTTTTGCAAGCTCAAGTGCAGTACCTCCAGCCAATGCAAGTCCAATGACTTCTTCAAGCCATGTGGTGCCAGCGGTTTTCACATGAATACCTTTATCATGTTTCTTAATTAAACAGCCCATTATTGGATAAATGCTAAACTTATCGCTTCCTGAATGTACACTTAGTTTTAAATTATTTGGCAGGCCAAATTCATTAACGGCAAAATCAATTACTAATAAATCTTCTTCAAATTCTTGAGCAAATTTATCAAGGTCACCAACGTAATCAACGCCTTTGTTAAAACGACCGGTGAACTTTGGTGCAATGGTTTGTACAGGAATTTTTTCCTCAGCAAGTGCTTTTAAAATGAAAAGCATTTCAATTGGCGATTGTGGCTCATCAACTTCATCCATTGAAACTTCTACTACAAAATTACCATCCCCCTTTTTACTCTCAATATGACGAAAAATCTTACCCGCTTCGTGCGTTGCAAATAAAAATTTAGCAGCAATTTTTTCGAGTTGTTCTTCACTTACTTCAAAGGCTTTAGCTATTCCCGGTATGTTAATTTTGCCCGTATATTTTTTATTGCGATTAATAAAATCTTTTAGATGGACGTCATCCGCTTTTTTGCCAATATAATCGGCAACATCAAGCGTGTAAAAGTCACAACTTTCAATAAAGTTATCTACATTATTTAGGTTGATGTGATCAGCATCAACAAAATATTGACCAGTATATGCAAGCTTTTTGACCGCTTTATCTGCTTCTATTCTAGTATCCGAAGGATGTGAATGAATAAATGTATGCTCACGATTTGATTTATTCCATACAGGAACAATCTCAACACCCAAATCTTTTGCTTTCATTAGTGCTCTTAGCTGAGCTACACCTTGTTGACCAAAACGATCTCCAATACCAAATGAGTATTTACCTATCTTCATTGCTTTAATTTTAAGTGTTTTTAATAACATTTATCTAAATACGAAATTATATTAATTCTCAACTTGTTCATGTTTTATTTTGATTATTTTTGTGCCTCTTCACTATAAATGTGAATAAGAGATGGCTGTAATGTATTTCATTTGGTAAACTATAAACATTTAAAAATAAAAGTATGAACAAAATTTCATTTGATGATTTAAGCGGTAAAACCTGTGTTATTACTGGTGGTGGCGGTGTTTTAGGAACGGCTATTTGTGAAGCTTTAGCTTCCGTTGGTGTAAATGTAGCTATTGTTGACTTGCACAAAGAGAATGCAGATAAAGTTGCTGAGAGTTTAGTAGCGAAGTATAAGGTTAAATCAATTGGTGTTGAGGGCAATGTGCTTGACAAGTCATCTCTCGAAAAAGCCAAAGAATTAATTCTTAAAGAGTTTGGTAAAATCGACCTACTTATTAATGGAGCTGGAGGTAATTCTCCTAAAGCTACTACTAAAGTTGAAGAAATTACTCCTCAAAATGTGGGTAATTTACAAGATACCTTTTTCGGTCTCGAAATAGAAGGCTTTCAAAAGGTTTTTGATTTGAATTTCTTAGGAACATTATTACCTACTATGGTATTTGCTCAGGAAATGGTGGTGAGTGGGAAAGGCGCTATTCTTAACATATCTTCAATGAATGCTTTTAGACCTTTAACTAAAATTCCAGCATACTCAGCTGCTAAAGCATCAATAAATAATTTTACTGAATGGCTTGCCGTTCATTTTGCAAAAATGGGAGTGCGCGTTAATGGTATTGCTCCTGGCTTTTTTGTTACCAATCAAAATCGGTTCTTACTGTATGATGAAAAATCAGGGGAACTCTCTGCTCGTGGTAATAAAATTATAGCTGGTACTCCTATGGCAAAATTTGGCGAACCTGAAGATTTGCAAGGTACCGTGTTATTCTTACTTTCAAATGCAAGTTCATTTATTACTGGCGTTACAATTCCTGTCGATGGAGGTTTTAATGCCTATTCAGGCGTTTAAGCCCTATATTTATATAAAATTTTTTGTTTTTTTAAGGATTGTGCTTCACGGCCAATCCTTAACTTGTTTTATAACTCACCTATAATAAAAATATTTGTCACCTACGAGACAGATTATCTGTAGCATATCCATATCAGATAAGAATCGTGCCCTTAGGTACGTTTCTTATATAAACAGTATTGAAAATATTACATTGTGCTGAAGTGATAAATATTAATTTTGTATTTATCATTATTATATCCTAAACACTAAACCATGAGAACCTTTAAGCTATTATCATTGTTGCTGTTTTCAAATATAGCAGCTCAATAACAAATTATTTTTACCGGTGAAAATGTTCTTGCATTTGGTGAAATGTATGCCCTAACAAGCGCAAAGATACCACCGAGTTTTAATGTTAATGATACTGGATATAAAAACTGGGATTATTCCTCTCTTATAGAAAACGCCACATCTGTGATATATTATGATGATCCAGCAGTGGATCCTTTTGTTGATTCATTTCCGCTCACAAATTTATTGGAGGATAATCAAACGTTTAGTATGTATATGCGCCTTACTGATTCTGCTCTTTATACTCTTGGTCGTAGCACAATTACTTTATAGGATACCCAAATCATAAAATTCGAACCTCCGTTTAAAACAATGAAGTTTCCTTTGCATTATAAGGTTTGTTATAATTTTTCTTTTACTTTTTCTGTCAAAGGGAATGATAGTTTAACTCAACATAGCCGACGAACCGCATTTGTTAATGTGAATGCTTATGGCTCAATAAACACACCTGCTGGTACGTTTGAGTGTTTGAGAATGAAGGTAAGGCAATATGTGTTCGATGGTTTATATGTTTTGAGAGATGGACAGCAACTATTGAAAAATAAATATTTTGATACTTTAGTTGGTTCATCATGGTTTTCAAATTCTCACGACACCTACTATAATGTTGCCAATTATTCAGAGTCCCCAGCATATTCTTATAAAGAAATGATTTGGTCAAAACTAAAACTAGGAGTAACTGTCCCGGAACTAGAACCATCAACAAATAGACTATCAGCCTTTCCTATACCTGCAATCTATCATATTACTGTATTATCTGTGCCTTCAAGTGTTCAGCTATTTAGTATTGACGGAGAGGAGTTTTTTTCGGAATTATTAACAGGCGCTCTAATTATTAATATAAACAATTATCCGGCTGGCATTTATGTATTAAAAGCAGGAGCAGAAGTAATGAAGGTTATTATTAGAAAATAGTTATTTTTACACCGCTAATTAATAATAATAAGAAAAGAACGAATTTATGTCATCTGATCTTCAACAAGTATTGCGCAATTTTAAACCTACTAAAGAATTCTTCATTGGTATTGATTCTGATGGTTGTGCCTTTGATACCATGGAAATAAAGCACAAAGAGTGCTTCTGCCCCAATTTTATTAAACATTTTGGTTTGCAGAACGTTTCAAAATATGCTCGCGAAACATGGGATTTTGTAAATCTCTATTCAAAAACACGTGGCTGCAATCGCTTTATTGCAGTTGTAGAAACTCATCGTTTACTTGCTGAACGTCCCGATGTAAAGGCTAGAGGTGTTAAACTAATGGACATGGATCCACTTCAGGAGTGGATTAAAAATGAAACCCGTATGGGCAATCCTGCGCTTAAGGAATATATCATTAAACATGCAGATCCGGTTCTAGTAAAAGCTTTAGAATGGAGTATTAGCCTAAATAATGACATTGAAGACATGGTTTTTGGCATGGAGCCTTTTCCTTTTGTGCGCGAGTCTTTAATAAAATTAAATGAACGTGCTGATGCAATGGTTGTGTCTCAAACACCCGTTGACGCTTTAAAAAGAGAGTGGGAGGAAAATAAAATTGATCAATTTATTCATATCATTGCAGGACAAGAATACGGTACAAAAGCCGAGCATTTAACTTTAGCGGCAAAGAATAAATATCCCGATCATAAGATTTTAATGATTGGGGATGCAGATGGAGACCGCAAAGCGGCTGAGAAAAATGACGTGTTGTTTTATCCAATAAACCCAGGGCATGAAGAAGCTTCTTGGGAGCGTTTTAATAAAGAAGCTATGGATCGTTTCTTTAACGGGACATTTGCGGGGGATTATCAGAAGAAATTGAACAACGAATTTCAACAGTATTTGCCTGAAAAACCAAATTGGAAGTAATGCAACGAAGATATTATTTTTTTTAAAAATAATTCTAGCTACAAAGCGTTTTTTAGAGATCCTACTTATACTCTCGTTTCGTATCAGATTAGAGAAGATATGAAAAGGATGGCTGATAATGGACTAATATTGTTTCAGTTGTTTTTCTATATATTTGAAGCATTAATATTTACAGATTAATTTAATTTATAAAATATGTTATATTACAAAAAAGGTTCTGCCACTGATAAATTAAGTGAATCCGACATTCGCAAAGGTTTATACGAAGCATTTGATAAGCTAGGTAAAAAGAAAAAGGTACTTGCTATACCACCCGATTTTACGCGCTTTCATTCGTATGCTGGTCCTATTACCAATATGGCTTATGAATATTATAAAGATGCTATGACAGATGTACTACCTGCTCTTGGCACGCACGCTCCAATGAGCGAAGAGGAAATAAAAAAAATGTTTAGTGCCATTCCTTTAAATCTTTTTAGAGTGCATGATTGGCGTAATGATATTGTAACCGTAGGTACTGTGCCTGCTGAATATATAAAAGAAGTTTCAGAAGGAAATGTAGAATATCCTTGGCCTGCACAAGTTAACAAAATGCTGGTAAATGGCAATTATGATTTAATTTTAAGTGTAGGTCAGGTGGTACCTCATGAAGTTGTTGGTATGGCCAACTATAATAAAAACATTTTTGTTGGAACGGGCGGTAGCGAAGGTATCAATAAAAGCCATTTTATTGGTGCTGCTTTTGGAATGGAACGTATGATGGGCCGCGCTGATACTCCTGTTCGTAAAGTATTAAATTATGCAAGTGATCATTTCACAAATCATCTTCCAATAATTTATGTTCAGACTGTTGTAGGAAAAGACGAAACTGGAAATTTGGTCGTACGCGGAATGTTTATTGGTGACGATATAGAGTGCTTTAACCTAGCTTCTGATCTTGCGTTACAAGTGAACTTTAAAATGCTTGATAGAGAACCTCATAAAGTTGTTGTTTATCTCGATCCTGAAGAGTTTAAAAGTACTTGGCTTGGTAATAAGAGTATTTATCGAATTCGTATGGCCATTGCAACTGGAGGTGATTTAATTGTGTTGGCGCCTGGTTTAAAAGAATTTGGAGAAGACCCAACAATTGATAAACTTATTCGTAAATATGGATATGTGGGTACTCCCAAAGTATTAGAGCTAACAAAAGATAATGAAGATTTGCAAAATAATTTAGGCGCTGCGGCTCATTTAATTCATGGTTCATCAGAAGGTCGCTTTAATGTCACGTATTGCCCTGGTCCTCGCGTTAGTAAAGCGGAGATAGAGAGCGTTAATTTTAAATATGGCGATTTGGATGCGATGATGAAAAAATATGATATAGAAAAACTTGCTGATGGCTGGAACACAGTTGATGGTGAGGAAATATTCTATGTCTCGAACCCAGCTCTCGGCTTATGGGCTTATAAAGAACGATTTAAGTAGATATATCTAGTAAGGCATACAAATTCTAAAAAAAATCTATATTTGCAACGCAAAACAAAAATTAAATAAATGAAGCTATTAGAAGGAAAAACAGTTATTGTAACTGGCGCTGCCAGAGGTATTGGTAGAGCAATTGCTCTAAAAATGGCGTCGCAAGGCGCAAATGTTGCATTTACCGATTTATCACACGATGATAATGCAAAATCACTTGAAAATGAGATTGCTGCAATGGGGGTTCGATGCAAAGGCTATACATCAAATGCATCTAATTTTAATGATACTCAACTTGTGGTTGAGCAAATCGTTAAAGATTTTGGTCGTGTTGATGCTCTGGTTAATAATGCTGGAATTACTCGTGATGCTTTGCTTATGAGAATGAGCGAAGAACAATGGGATTTAGTCATTAATGTAAATCTTAAATCTGTGTTTAATTTTACCAAGGCAGTTTTAAAACCTATGATGGCTCAACGGTCTGGTTCAATTATTAATATGAGTTCAGTTGTTGGTGTTAGTGGAAATGCTGGTCAAACCAATTATTCTGCTTCAAAGGCTGGTATTATTGGCTTTACTAAATCAACTGCGCAAGAGCTTGGTTCACGTAATATTCGTTGTAATGCTATTGCTCCTGGCTTTATTATTACCGAAATGACCGCAAACTTACCTAAAGATGTTGTAGAAGGCTGGATGAAAGATGTACCTATGAAACGCGGCGGTACCCCTGATGATGTTGCTAATATGACGCTATTTTTAGCTTCAGATATGTCTTCATATGTTAGTGGACAGGTATTGAATGTTTGTGGTGCATTAAATACATAGTTGTTTAATAAAGCCAAATTAACTAAACGATATCCATAAATAGTATTAAAATAAGTCAGGATGAAAAAAATCTCCTGACTTTTTTCGTATTTAATAATTGTTTTTTCAAACTATAAAAAGCACATTTTAATAATTCCTCACGTTCATCAATTCACTTTTAAATGCTCCGATACATTATTCCATCTATATTAATTTTTAGCTCTTGTATTACCCAGCGTAGAGTTTCAATTGATGTATTGAAAGCATCCGAAATAAAAATGCCAGATTCAGTAAAATCAATGGTGTTAGCATATCCGGGTGATTCAATTGAGTTGGATATCACCTCGGATAAAATTATAAAACATCAAAAGGCACTTCCTCTTTATTTTCTTGATGCCGCTGATGATGCTATTGGTGACAGTCCACGCTTTGCATCCAAAATCATTTCAATTCTTATTATTCCTAAAAAAAATGCATCACTAAGTCAATATACTTGGAATACTATTGATTCCGTATGCCGTGCAGAATCTTCTGAAGCATTACTTAGTATTGAGTATATACGAATACGCGATACTGTAAAACTGAAGTATAATCAAAATTCATACGATTATACAGTAAGCTATAGCATCATTAACGATGCGCTTTACCGATTATATCTACCAGATGAAAAGTTAGTTTTAGATGAATACCTAATGCGTGATACCTTTATGTGGTATGCTTCAGATGCGGAAGCGGTGAATGCCTACCTTGCTTTACCCTCTCTTTATGAAGCTCTTGAGTATTCATGTGGACGCTCGGCAAACCGCTATATTGCTCGTGTTGTATCCTATTGGGAATCGCAAACAAGAACCATTTACGCTACTTTTAATACTGATATGTCTCATGCTGCAAAGCTTGCAACTAAAGGACGATGGGACGATGCATATAAAATTTGGATGTTATATGCACGTAAAGGTCCAGGAAATATTGCTGCCTACGCCATGTGTAATTTAGCCGTGTATGCTGAAATTAATGATGAATTTGATACAGCAATTCGTTGGCTGAAACTATCGGGCTTATCTATTATTCGATCAGACGTTGGGGCATATTTAAAACTTTTAGAAGAACGTAATTTGCGTGAGGATAGTTTTTCTAAATAGCTTGTTAAATCATATTTTCAGGGGTTTTCAACAGTATGGGTGTGCTAAGTGTCAAGTTTGCTGATTGATATGTTGATAGCTTTCGTGCAGTACCTGTGTTTATTGAAAATAATATTACTATATTTGCTTTTATTCAAGCTTTAAAGCTTGTTTTTTATAAGTTAACGAAAGAAATGAAGATTAATCCAATATTTCTAATTCAATTAAGTGTTCTGTTACTTGCTCTGCTTGCTTTTTCAGGTTCTCGAATGGGTAAAAGTACAGAATTAGAGAGTGTTCTATCTGCTGAAAAAGTTCCGCCTATTAGTATCGATAATAGTTTTTCTGAATTAAATGGCATGGAAGCTTTTGATAAAATCATTGAGCAATTCATGCAAAAGTGGTTAATTCGTGGGGCTTCGGTTTCTTTAGTGAAAGACGGTCGTTTAATTTACACCAAAGGCTATGGTTATTCTGATGTTGAGAATGGAGTGAAATCACAGCCTAGTCATCTTTTCAGAATAGCAAGTGTTTCAAAATTAATAACGGCAGTTGCCATTATGCGTTTGGTTGAGGATGGTAAGCTTAGCCTAGATACTAAGGTATTTGGATCAGAAGGCATTTTAAATGACTCTACTTTCTTAAATATTGCCGATAAAAACGTTTATGATATTACTGTGAAAAATCTTTTGAATCACAGTGGTGGATGGTCATTGCGTGGAGGAGACCCCATGTTTATGCCTACACGTATTGCAGATTATATGAATGTACAATCACCACCCTCAACAGATGTGATTATTAAATATATTCTATCAAAATGTCGTTTAGCTTGGAAACCAGGAACTCGTAGCTGTTATTCAAATTTTGGTTATGCAGTTTTAGGAAAAGTGATTGAGAAGGTTTCAGTTATGAATTATGAAACCTATGTTCGTTTGGCAGTGCTGCAGCCACTTGGAATTTTTGATATGCAATTGGCTGGGAATTTTGAGCGCGACCGCTTATATAATGAAGCCAAATATTATGTTCCAGGTGATTATCCTTGGCGTCCTTGCTTAGATGGTTCACCCATTCAGGTGCCTGCTCAATATGGAGGTAATGATCTTAAAACCCTTGGCGCTGCTGGTGGTTGGCTTGCTACTTCCATCGATCTTAGTCGTATTATGATTGCTATTGATGGAGATGATAATGCGAGTGATATCTTAATGCCTTCTTCTGTTTATACCATGGCGGATACAAATGAACGAGTTTTAAATCCGCTAGGTTGGAAAGGTATTAATAAAGATATGTGGTGGCGTTCTGGTAGTTTTGGTGGTACGTCGGCTCTTATGGTAAAACAAAATAATGGTATTAGTTGGGTTTTTGTAACAAATACGAGTACATGGAAAGGGGCTGCCTTTCCTCATTATATAATGAGAACCATGAAAACCGCAATTGATAGCATGAATGAATGGCCAGATCATGATCTTTTTGTGTATAACCACATGAAAAAAATGGTAGAGGTTAAAAGTATTCGTTTCGATTTTGAACATTTAAAAAATGAGTTTTCGTATTTAAATCCTGAATCTTCTTCAATCTGTTTGCCTCTAATATTCTCTAATGAGCGTAAGGCAATCTCAAAGTTACATTCATTCAAACTCTTCTGAAAAAACGTTTAACAGGCTTTTTTTTCATCATTAATTGTTAATTTTGTTATGGATGTTTTTTTTTGAATAGTGTAATTTACTCGAATAAGAAATTGTAAATAATTAAAAATCAAATAATATGGCTTCTAAATCAGATCGAATTATTATTTTCGACACAACATTGAGGGATGGTGAACAAGTTCCTGGATGTCAGTTGAACACAATTGAGAAAATTGAGGTTGCTCGAGCCCTTGAAGAATTAGGTGTTGATGTTATTGAAGCTGGTTTTCCTATTTCAAGTCCTGGTGATTTTAATTCAGTAGTTGAGATTTCAAAAGCGGTAAATAAACCCATCATTTGTGCATTAACTCGTGCTGTTCGAAAAGATATTGAAGTTGCTGCCGAAGCTTTAAAGTTTGCAAAGCGTAAGCGTATTCATACTGGTATTGGTACATCTCCATATCATATTAAATTCAAATTTAATTCAACTCCGGAAGAGATTATTGAACGTGCTATTGATGCTGTTAAATACGCGCGAAAATTTACAGATGATGTTGAATTTTATGCTGAAGATGCTGGACGTAGCGAAAATGAATACCTCGCTCGTATGTGCGAAGCTGTTATTGAAGCAGGTGCAACCGTTCTCAACATTCCTGATACTACCGGCTATACTTTACCTCATGAATATGGTGCCAAAATCAAATATTTGATTGATAATGTAAAAAACATGGATAAGGCAATCCTTTCTACTCATTGTCATAATGATCTGGGAATGGCAACTGCAAATACTATTTCTGGTATTGTTAATGGGGCACGCCAAGTGGAAGTTACTATTAATGGAATTGGTGAGCGTGCTGGTAATACTGCATTGGAAGAAGTTGTAATGACTCTTAAAAGTCATAAAGATCTTTTATATACCACGGGTATTGATTCAACAAAAATTATGAAACTGAGTAAAATGGTTTCTGGTTTAATGAAAATGCCTGTACAATCTAATAAAGCAATTGTAGGTCGTAATGCTTTTGCTCATAGTTCAGGTATTCATCAGGATGGTGTTTTGAAACATCGTGAGACATATGAAATCATTGACCCAAAAGATGTGGGTATTGATGAGTCATCAATTTTGCTTACTGCTCGTAGTGGGCGTGCTGCATTAAAACATCGTCTCGATAAACTTGGAATTACCATTGATGATAAAGATAAAATGGACGAATTCTATGATAAGTTCCTCGCAATTGCCGATAAAAAGAAACAAATTGATGATGAAGATTTGATGGTTTTAGTTCGTGGCAAATTGAATGAAGAGGATAAGCCTATTCGCTTGGAACATCTTCAGGTGGTATGCGGTAAATCATCTATTCCGGTTGCCACAGTTACGCTTAAAATTTACGGCCAAGTTTATACCCAAACATGCGAAGGTAATGGACCTGTTGATGCATCTATTAAAGCGGTGAAAACAATTATTAAGAAGAATCCAAAAATTGAAGAATTCCTTGTACAAGCAATAACAAGAGGTAGCGATGATATTGGGAAAGTGCATATGCAAGTAAATAATAATGATAAAATGTATTATGGATTTGGTGCTAATACCGACATTGTTACTGCATCTGTTGAAGCTTATATTGATGCAGTATCTAAGTTCTTAGTAATTCCCGATAAAAAGAAATAAAATTATTTATGATGATATTTTTGAATTATGTAAAAAGAGGTGTTTTTTCAAATACCTCTTTTTCATTGTTACGCAGCCTTATTGGTTTTGTGTTTATTTTCTCAGCGATTACAAAACTGATTACAATTGATTTTTTTGAAATCTATGTATATAGTTTAAACCTTGCTAGTTTTAATATCTCAACTATTTTGGCACGTTTGTTAATTGCTGGTGAATTTGGTTTGGGTTTGTTTTTTATTGTGGGTATATGGACTCGATTTGCATGGTATGCTTCTCTTAGTCTCTTAACTGCTTTCACCTTATTTTTATGCATTCAGGTTTTTAAAGGTTCTGAACAGAATTGCCTTTGCTTTGGTGATTTAATTAAAATGACACCTAAAGAATCAATAATTAAAAATGTTTTAATGTTGCTGGCCATTTTTCCTTTATACCATTTAAGAAGTTGTAATTTACCTTTTAAAAAGAAATGGCCTGTGTTTATAATACTCGTTTCTTTAGCTATCCCTTTTATAATTTCACCTCCCGATTACTTTATTCAAAATAAAGTTAATACCATTAATACAAAATTTATATTACCAAAACACACGTATCATCAAAATGGACAAGAAGTTATTTTTGATTCCTTAAATTTTAATAAGGGGCGTAAGCTTTTATGTGTTTATAGTACCCAATGTGGCTATTGTAAAAAAGGAGCCATTAAAATTGAAATTATGGCTCGTAAATACCATTTTAATAATGAAATGGTCATCTTATTTGGAGGACAGGATAATGAAGTTGATGATTTTTTTAAATCAACTGAATTAGCACCATTGAATTATCTTTTAACAGATTTACTCAGTTTAGTAAAACTAACCCAAGGCCATTTCCCTCGTTTCTATTTAATTGAGAATGGTAAGGTTTTAAATGTATATGGGTATAGAGATATTTCAGAAAAGAATTTAGCGCTTTTTTTTAACAACGCCCATTCACTATCAATCAACTGATATTCAAGTACTTAATTGGTGTAAGATTACTTAGGTATATTCGAGGGGAATAAAATATCAAATGCATTTTTCTGAGCTTATAACTAATTCGACACATGCACCTGGCTGAAGATTATAGATATCAATTTTTATATTTAATAAATCACAAATGGTTTTTACAAGATACAAACCGAGACCTACTTCAGTATTTATATGTGCTTCTCCAATTCCAAATGGTTTATAAAGTCGTTGAAAAGTTTTATTAGAGAAGCCCGTACCTTTATCTATTATTTTAAAACAAAGCCCGTCTTTTTTTTATTCGCCCTCAATTTTAATAACGCCTTTAGGTGGTGAATATTTAATTGCATTATCAATTAAATTTTAAAAAACAACCAACATCAATCGTTTATCAGTACTAAATGATAGGTTTGATCCGCATATTTGGATGTCAATATCTGAAAGTAAAACATCGGTTAAAGACTCTTTTATTAGCTCATGTAATTGTACTGTGCTTTTTTTATTAGAGTATGACCTGATGATTTTAATTCGGTAATTAATAGCGCATTTTTTGAAAATAAATCAAAACTTGACAATGAATCCTTTAATAATATAAATTGATTAGTCGTTAGTTTGCCAGTAAGGGAAAATGCATGCCACTACTAGCCTTTCAAAAATTGAGTTTAAAAATCTTCTGTTTAACTTGAAGCAAAACTCATCTAAGTATGATTGCAAATATACCCCATCAATTCTGTGAT
>JBBRXJ010000079.1:0-15503 GCA_038248505.1 Bacteroidales bacterium | reverse complement strand
GCCTAGAAAAAGGCAAAAATAACCTTGTAAAGGTTAAAAAACTAAAGATATGTGGTTGTTTTTTTACTGAAATATCAAAAATAATCAAAATAAAACTCCTAAAAAAAACTGGAACGTTAGGGGGCTTTTTGCAACGGTCTCGCACTGGCTGATTCAGCAAAAGATAAGCCAACAATAACAGTTTTTATACCCAATAGTACTACTCAAACCCATGCAGCTGTGCTAATATGCCCAGGTGGTGGATATCGTAATCTTGCTTTAGATAAGGAAGGCTATAAATTAGCTGAATGGTTTAATGAAAAAGGGATGACAGCCTTTGTTTTGAAATATAGGCTCAATAATCAATCGTTGACAGCATATAAATTTCCAGCACAATTAAATGATGCCCAACGAGCAATGCGATGGATTCGAGCAAATGCTGCTAAATACCATCTCGATTCTACAAAAATTGGGGTAATGGGTTTCTCTGCAGGAGGTCATTTGGCATCAATGCTATCTACTCATTTTGACTCAAGTTACTATATTTTAAAGGATAAACTGGATTCTATTTCTGCAAGACCCGATTTTTCAATCCTTATTTATCCTGTAATTACATTAAATTCGGAGTATACTCATGCGGGCAGTAGAACTAATTTACTTGAGGCAAAGGAATATAGTGTTCAAATAGCTGATTTCTTATCATCAGATAAACAGGTTACAAGTAATACTCCGCCCACGTTTTTGGTGCATGCATCGGATGATAAAGTGGTACCTCCTCAGAATAGTATTTTATATTATTTGGCCCTAAAGTATTTTAACATTGCTGCCGAGCTACATATATATGAGAAAGGGGGGCATGGATTTGGCATGGCTCCACAGAATCCTGTTTTGTCTGCTTGGCTTGGACAGTTAACTGGATGGCTTATTAATAGAGGTATTTTAAGTGACAATTCAACAAAGTGATAAAAAACAGCATCAGATTTTGTTTTATTCTGTTTTTTATTTTTATTTTTACATAAATGACAAACAAAATAACAATGACAAAAATAAATTACATATTGGCTCTAACACCTTTTTTTTATTTTAATATATTAGTTCGGGATTAATATAAATACTAAGATATTATCAAAATCCCGGACTTTATTCCGGGATTTTTTTTTGCAATTTAAAACATGAAAAATTGAAAATGATGCGTACAAAGAAACTATCTAGAATTGCTATTCAAGGAGGCCTTGGAGCTTTTCACGAAATAGCAGCAAAGCAATATTTTAGTAATATGGATATTGAAATTGTACCTCAAGATACTTTTAAGGAAGTTATACATTCTGTTAAAAATAAGAATGCCGACTTTGGTATTATGGCTATTGAAAATACGCTTGCAGGGAGTATTTTGCCCAATTACAAACTTTTACGATATTCATCAAAAAAAATTATTGGTGAAATTTATTTGCGAATAAGACAAAATCTGGTGGCGCTTTCAGGTCAGAAAATTAAGGATATTAAAGAGGTATATTCGCATCCAATAGCACTATTACAATGTGAAAGCTTTTTTGAAAAGTATCCTAGTATCCGTCTTATAGAAAGTATTGATACTGCATTAAGCGCCAAGGATATTCATGATAAAAAATTAAAAGGGGTGGGTGCAATAGCGAGCACACTTGCGGCTGAAATGTATAAATTAGATATTTTAGCTGCTAGTATTGAAACGGATAAGAAGAATTACACACGTTTTTTAATTCTTCAAACAGATGATGGTGTTGGCAATGGAATTAAATTATCGGATACAAATAAGGCATCTATATATTTTGCATTGGCTCATCAAGTAGGAAGTCTTTCGAAGATTCTCTCAACACTTTCTTTTTATGATATGAATTTATCTAAGATTCAATCTATGCCGATAATCGGAAAAGATTGGGAATATCAGTTTTATATTGATATTGAGTATGATGATTACAAAAGATATCGTCACGCATTTGAAGCAATAAAACCTTTTACTAGTAGCCTCGGGGTTTTAGGTGAATATTGCAAAGGTAAATCCGTAATGGAATAACAGGTAAAGATGAATTTATATTAATATCAATAACACAAACACAAATCACTCCGCCGCGGCGGATCACTAATAACGAAAAAAAATATGACAGTATCATTAGAATTAGATCAGATGTTTTCAAACATCGAACCTCGTCGTCCACTTGTAATTGCGGGACCGTGTAGCGCCGAAACAGAAGAACAAACTATTGAAACAGCACGACAGTTAGCAAATAATGGGTTTAAAATATTTCGTGCAGGTATTTGGAAACCTCGTACACGACCAAATAATTTTGAAGGAGTTGGATCAGTTGGACTACAATGGCTTAAAACTGTTAAAGCAGAAACAGGTATGTTAACTGCAACGGAAATAGCTAATGTGAAGCATGCCTATGAAGCATTAAAATACGATGTTGATGTGTTGTGGATTGGAGCTCGAACAACTGCAAATCCATTTGCCGTGCAAGAAATTGCGGATGCTTTATCTGGAGTTAATATTCCTGTATTTGTAAAAAATCCCATTAATCCAGATGTTGAATTATGGTTGGGTGCGCTGGAGCGACTTAATAAAGCAGGAATTACTAAATTGGGTGCTATTCACAGAGGTTTTTCAAGTTATAGTAAAAGTTTGTTTCGTAACGACCCTGAATGGCAAATTCCTATTGAGCTTCGCAGACGTATTCCTAATTTGCCAATTATTTGTGACCCAAGTCATATTTGTGGTAATCGTTATATGTTATATGAAGTATCTCAAGAAGCGATGGACTTAAATTTCGATGGTCTGATTATTGAGTCTCACATGAATCCAGATAAAGCACTCAGTGATGCCAAACAACAAATTACGCCCGATGAACTTCGTAAAATGATTGACCGCTTAGTGTTGCGCAATCCAACGGCCGATGATAAATTACTTGTAACACTTGAAGAATTGCGAAAACAAATTGATAAAATTGATGATAGTATTCTTGATGTTATTGAAAGTCGAATGAAAATTGTTGATCGTATTGGTCAATGCAAGAAAGAAAATAATGTTTCTATTCTTCAAACTAGTCGTTGGGATGAAATTCTTCGTAAGATGACTGAACGCGGTGCAGCAAGAGGTTTGAGTGAAGAATTTATTGTGAAAATATTCAGTGCCGTTCATCAAGAATCAATAAACAGACAAACAGAAATTATGAAGGATAAATAATCGTATCTTATTCTGTTTTTTTATTATATAGGTCTGTAAATCTGCTAGTGTGTGAGTAAAAAAATATTTATTAAATCAGAACGAATAACAACGAATAAAAAAATATAATTTATCGAACCATTTTCTCGTTAGCTAGTATTATCTTTAAAATGCTCTTTTATTTGATAGACTCAGTAATCGAAACTAAATAGTAATAGTAAGTGGAAATCTTTAAATTTTTGAAACGATCATAATGAGTATTCCTCCAACAAAATGGGGTGGCTAGATATTTTACTATTTATAATTTAAATTAATTACGAATGAAACGAATCATTTTTTCAGCATCTGCGCCAAAAGCAATTGGACCTTACTCTCAAGCTGTAATGGCCGGTGATACTCTTTATGCAAGTGGTCAAATTCCTATTAATCCGCTTAACGGACAGTTGGTTGGTGAGACTATTGAAGAACAAGCTCATCAGGTTTTTAAAAATATTAAAGGGGTTTTAGATGCAGCAGGACTTGAACTCACTAATGTTGTAAAAACAACGGTAATGCTTGATGATATAAATAATTTTAAAACGGTAAATGAAATTTATGCTCAATATTTTATTGAGCAATTTCCTGCAAGATCAACTTTTCAGGTAGTAAAATTACCGATGGGATCAAAAATTGAAATAGAATTCATAGCGTATAAAGGAAAATTGTGAGACGAAAAGATAAAGAAATAACAGACCCCATAGCTATTGCTGCAATATTGAAATCGTGCTACGTAATGCATTTAGCAATGGTTGATGCTGGTAATCCATATTTAGTTCCCCTGAATTACGGATATGACGGAGAATGCATCTATTTTCATTCTGCTCCAATAGGTCGAAAAATAGATGTTTTAAAAGCCAATAATAAGGTTTGTTTTGAGGTTTCAACGAATGAAAAACTTATTATTGCAGATAGGGCATGTGAATATGGATTTCAATATACATCTGTAATAGGTTTTGGCAAGGTACGTTTTATAGAGAGTATGGATGAAATATTAAAAGCCTATAAAGCCATAATGTTTCAATGCACAGGTAAAATATTTACTGATTTTGATGCTGATGCGATTCGTCGAACTTGCATTGGAAGAATCGATATAGAGCATTTAATTGCCAAAAAATCGGGGGGATAGTTTGAATATATTGCATTATCTGTTTTATTAAATGATTCTTTTAAATCAAATTATTATATTTGTTTTAAAATATAAGCTTGTGTCTGAACAAAGATTTAATGTACCCTTAATTATGCCAACCACGGTGGGAGCTTGGACGTATTTCATTGTTCCATTTAATGCCGTTTCTGTATTTGGAGAAGAAGGCCATATAAAGGTAATAGGAACGATTAATGATATTCCCTATAGAAGTATTATAACCCCACGTGGCGACGGTAGTCATTATATGATTGTAAATAAAACCATTCGCGAGCAATTAAAGCTAAATCTTGATAATACCATTGAGGTAGTAATGCAACACGATACAGAACCTCGAATTGTTGAGATTCCAGCGGAACTCATTATTGGATTTCAAAAATCCCCCTTAGCACAACAAAAATTTGAGAAGTTGGCCTATTCTAATCGCAAATCTTTTGTTGATTGGATTAATAGTCCAATTAAAGAGAAAACAAAAACAGTTCGTGCTGAAAAAACAATTCAGATGTTACTTGAAGGGATAAAACTAAAAGATAAATAAACGTAATTTAATTTATCAGCATTCTTTAGTATATAATAGCATTCTTTATTCAATCTGTATTCATTGTAAAGTTAAGTTTTACTGTGTTTATATTTCCCCGTTAGGCCGAGGGCTCTCCGCCGCGGCAGCATTAGGGCGAATTATTTTGTATTTCATTAGCTTATATCTCGTTCTGTAATCATATAATTTTTTTAGTCTAATAACATTTATACCAAATATATTTATTATATAGTCCAATAAGAATCCGAAAAGACATAATCAAAACTACAAGTCTTTTAAACTTTTTCGTTTGTTAATATTTTTATTGACTCAGTAATAAAATCACTTACCTGATCAAGTGTGTAATGTAGTTTGTTTGTATACATTCTTTTTATCGTTGCCCAAATGTTTTCAGCAGGATTCAATTCAGGACTATATGGAGGCAAAAACAAAAGAGCAATATTTTATGGTATTTTTAGTGCTTTAGCTTTATGAAAAGCTCCGTTATCCAAAACATTAATTTTATTGATTCTTCATTATCATACACCTCCGACACGTTTTGACGTATCAATTGGTATTTTTTTTAATATAAGTGAGGCGAAAAAAATAAGTCATTTTACAAAAAAATAAATCAGCACTAGGAATAGCTAACAACAAAATAAAATTAGCAGTTTAAGATTATATTTTCATAATAGATGGTTGAGGTTTAGTTTAATGAGGTTGGCAATTCTTTTGTCAGCTGCATTTTTCATTACTCCTCACTCCACCGCTTATCACCAATTCCAATTCATCCTTACCAACATACCATAAATACCCCTCCGCATCTGAATAACCCATTTCATTGAGCTTTTCGAGATAACCCTGAACTTGTTCATGATGTGTTTCAGAATATTTGTTCCCAAATTTGAAATCAACTATAAGTGTTTTATTTCCTTTAAACATTACCCGGTCTGGCCTATATACTCCACCTTCTGGGCAAATAAAATCACATTCGGTTCGTACATTCCAACTGCCATCGAACCAATTTTTTCCATGTAGTCTATCTTTAATAAGTTTCTGTAAGGGTGCTTGTTGTTCTGCACGAATCAACCCTTGGTTTAAGACGATAGTGAGCGCTTTTTCTACATCATCTACTTTAATAATATGCCTGAATATCTCATGCATTACACGACCATATTCGAGTAAATTACTTATATCTGATGCCTCTTTTGATTCTTTTTCATAATTGAGGCGCATTTGTAATTTCTTTTGAAAAGGACTACACTTTAAATGATCAAAGAATATATTTTCTTCAACTACTTTTTTTCTATCGAGAGTTGATTTTAATGTACCCTCTATATATACTCCTTTTGCCATGTCATACTTTGTATTTTGTGTTGGAAGCATACAATAGCTGAGAAGTAATTGACTCACATTTTTTAACTTATCAGGTTCATCATCATTTTTACAAAAAGCTATAAGTACTTTTTTGGGTCGGGTAAAAGCTACATATAGTAAATTCAAATTATCAATGTTCGACTGTATTTTCTCATCAACATATTCTTTGTAAAAAACGGATGACTCCATTGTTTTACCATATTTTATAGGTAACAACGGGACGGAACTAAATGGCGTCGATTCAGTTTGGCACCATATTAAATTGCTATGAAAAGCATTAATTTCTGTTTCCCATTTGCAATAAGGAACGATCACCACCTCAAACTCTAGCCCTTTTGATTTATGTATGGTCAAAATTCGTATTGCATTATGATTTGAAGGAAGAGGTACCGTACTTGTTATTCCGTTTTTATCCCAAAAGTCAAGAAATTGAGATAATCCCGAACTATTATCTGTAGTGTATTTCAATGTTAAATCAAGAAATCCCTCTAAATATGGAAGTTCTGATGTTATTGTGTTTAACTCGAAAAGCGAAATAATATTTCCAACCGCCTCATATATTGGCAATTCTTTAATGCGTATTAAGTCTGCTACTGTAAAATTATTATTAATTAATTCAATTAGATTTTTAATACCTCCTTTGTGTATGGACATAAATAAATCAGTGGCATCAAGAACTTCATTCTCTACGGTAAGATATTTAAGATATTCATGAATCGCAAATGCCGCATGTATTTCATCGGTGTTATCTTTTAAATATCGGAGTATACTTAATATAAATTTAACAGCTGATGAACCATCGAGATGAAGTGACTCTTCTGAAATTATATCAAAGCAATATTTATTATCCGTATTTTTTACTTTCTCGGCCATCAATAAATCTGCAATTAAAGTACCTTCACGTTTTGACCGTACAAGAATTGCGATATCTCCAGCCATATAGCCGTTGTCTTCGAGTAAACGTATATTTTCAAGAATTTTATTATTTGCTAATTCATTATATGTCGCATCATCTTCTTCTGTTATAAATTCAATTTTAACAAATCCATCATCCTTATTTTTTGATTTAGGCGATTCCTGGTGTGTATTTAAGTATGCGTTTGATATCATCACTTTATACTTAATCAAATTAGCTTCTTCAGGAAATGTACTGTCGAGATAATTGCTGGCTTTTTCTTGCAATAACGAGGAGGCTGTTTTAAAAAAGTCATTATTAAATTGAATAATTTTAGCCTGACTGCGCCAATTTGTTTCTAATATTTCTGCATTAATACAATCGGCTCCAAAAACAGATTCAACTTCAGTGGCAAAAATCTCCCTATTACTGTTCCTCCAGCGGTATATTGCTTGCTTAACATCTCCAACAATTAAATTCTGATTACCCGATGCTAGACTATCTTCCAGAAGTTTGCGTATGTTATCCCATTGCATCTCTGATGTGTCTTGAAACTCATCAAGCATGTAATGCCAAAATTGATTGCCTGCTTTCTCAAAAATAAATGGAGCATCATTAAGCTTAACAATTTCATATAGCAGATGTGCGTTATCACTTAATAAAAACAAATTCTGATCATTACAATACTGTCTTATTTTACGTGATAAATCAGTTACTATTCCCAATGCATAAATCTGCGCTAATATTGCCTCTGCGCTATTATACAAGCTTGACTGATCATCATAATAGCTTATTATTCTCTCTAAAATGGGGTGTAGTTTTGGATAAACCGATTCAATTTGGTTCTTTTTTTCGGTTGACTTACTTATCCATTTTTCTTTATTATCCAAGGCACTACGTTGCGAATCTCCTGGCGCATATTGTTTCCCATCTCTTAGTTTTTTAAAGTACATTGCAAAACTACGACTTTTCCCTGCAAGATCTTCAGGCGTTAAATCTGCTGAGGCGAGCGTTTTTAGTGCATCTTCACCTAAAGCTCGCATCGCTTTTTCGAAATTATGCATAGTAGCTGTGAGGCTATCAATATACTTATGCATTGCGTCTTTATCTGAAATACATCCTGATAGCTGCACTTCATAAGCCTTGTAGGTTTCTTTAAAAAGTTCAAATCCAAGTTTTCGTATCTCTGATTGAAAATCCCATTTCTTTCCTTCATCAATTCTATTCTCTGCCATCATTAGCAGCCACTTGCGTAATTCATTATCTTCTGCCATTCCTTCAATAAGGCTAGTTACAGCTTCGTTAAGAACAGCATGGCTGTTTAATTCAATACGGTAACTGCTTTGTAATCCAGTTTCTGCAGTAAAATTTCGAATGATTCGTTGAAAAAAAGTATCAATAGTACTTACGTTAAACCTCGAGTAGTCGTGAAGTATGCACCTTAGTACTATTTCAGCTTTTTGTTGCAACTGCTCGGCTGTTTTATCCAATTCGTGCATTAATAGATTGCCAATAGGTGTTACAGCGCCCTTTGAAAGGGAGTTTAATTCAGAAATGATGCGTGTCTTCATTTCTTCAGCGGCCTTATTGGTAAACGTAATGGCAAGTATTTTACGATAACGCTTATCGTCCTCCATTATTAATCGCAAATATTCTGAAGTTAATCGAAAGGTCTTTCCTGATCCCGCCGAGGCTTTTATAAGACTTAATGCCATTTATCTTGTGTTAAAAAGTATTAGTGAGTTGAAAAGTATTTGAGAGTTATTGTTTAAATCATACAGGGCATTCTTCTATTGTTTTATTGTTTGGAACAAATGAAGATCAAAACCTAGTAGAAATATTTCAAAAATACTTTAGGCAATCGGTATTTTATTTAAATTAGAACATTATTTTTCAACAAGATGCATTTAAGATTTTTCATTTCAATCGTTTTATTACTATTACTAGGACTTGTAGCTAAGTCTTCGGGTAAAAAACTTTCATACAATCGTACGAAATTTGAAAATTTTTACGCCGCATGGTATGCTCCAATTCGAACTTTACCTTCTTTTAAATTATATCAGGGTTTTAAACTTGGTGCTGAGTTACCCTTGATTTATTATAAAAAAATTACTGAAAACCGGAAGTCAGAACTAAAATTTGAAGAGCTTCAAACAATCGCAATTACTAATATGGGAGGCTATTTCGCAAAAAATAATCATAAGGCTTTTTTTATTTCAGAAGAAATTGCTTTACGTTACGTTTTAAACAAAGGTTTATTGGTAGAGGGTTCGGTAGGCTTAGGAGTTATGAAAGGTTTTTTTAAGGAAGGAAAAAATCCATTACTTAAATTGGGTGAATTACCCAAATGGCACACTAATCTTGGCTTGCTGCCTTCCATCGGATTTGGTGTAGGTTGGGATTTTAAGTATAGCTTAAATTTGCCTGTTTTATTACATTTTAAAGCCTCTATATATAATCATATGAATAGCGGACTAAATGCTTTTCCTGTTACAGAAATTGGCCTTACATACAAATTTGTTATGCGTCGTTGATTTTTTTAAATTAGTGATAATATAGATCTATACCACCTAGTTTATGTGTGCTTTGTGTCGATTATAACGTCACATGCTTAATGCTATGCAATTGGCAGTATAATAACTATTTATGCTTTTTAATAATTTTGTTATTAATTAATGAACCTTTTTTAATTTATCAGCGTATAAGTAATGATAAAGAAAAAAGATTCATGCATCGACTATTACCGCTCAAAATTTATATAATCATTCAGTTATTGACTGCATTTTCAAGCCTTTATGCGCAGTTAAATAACATTAAATTCGAGCATGTTTCTGTAGAGCAAGGAGTATCACATAAAGTAATACGTGATGTTGTTCGTGATAAAAAAGGTTTTATCTGGATTGCCACAAAACATGCGGGGCTCAATAATTACGATGGTTCAAAAATAACCGTTTTTAAGCATGATTCACTAAACAAGAATTCTATTAGTGAGGATAACATTAATTGTATTATTTCTTTACGTAATGGTCAAATTGCTATTGGTACAAAAAGTAATGGTCTTGATATTTACAATCCTGAAACAGGAAAGTTTCTTAACATAAAACATGACGCATATGATACAACAAGCCTAAGTAATAACGCAATAACAGCTCTTTTTGAAGATCAAGATCGAAATATTTGGATTTCAACCCCCAATGCTATAGATATATACAGACCTATTGATGAAGTTTTAGAGCGCTTTTCAAGCACAACGAAAGACCGAAATAAACTTCAATCGGCTTACTCAGCATCTTGTTTTACGCAAGATAAGGAGGGTTATATTTGGATTGGATATTGGGCTACTGGGGCTGTTAATCGTATAAATACAAAAACATTAGGCATTGAATTAATTGAATATGGCGAAATGGAATCCGTTAGTAGTATTTTGGTTGACACGCTGAATAATTTATGGCTAGGTACTCCTTTGCAAGGTTTATATAAAATTCATCCTAATCGTAAGGATATTTCTCATTTCGAGAATAAGGCTGATAATACCTCACCTAACCAAATTGCGAGTAACTTTATAATGGATCTTCATTTTGATAAAAATGGTTATTTATGGATCGCTACCTCTGAAGGCCTATCTATTCTTGATCAATCTAATAATTTGTTCTACAACTATTATAATGATGAGAATGATCCTTTCAGCCTAAGTTCAAACGGAGTTTTTGCAATCTTTGAGTCTTCTGATGGTATAATATGGCTTTCTACAAGTGAGGGGGTTGATAAAATGGATCCGATAGTGAATCTATTTGAGCACTTTAGAGTAGGAAAACGTTTTAATTATAACTTCGAAGGTAAAGTTATTAATGCATTTTGTGAGGATAAAAATGGTCGCTTATTTGTAGGAAGTCAACTGAATGGACTGAGCATTATTGATAGGAAAACCCGAAAAATTGTTACTCTTAGAAATATTCTGAAAGACCAAACTTCAAT
The DNA here is from genome assembly GCA_038248505.1 of Bacteroidales bacterium. GTDB lineage: Bacteria > Bacteroidota > Bacteroidia > Bacteroidales > JBBRXJ01 > JBBRXJ01. Next base: position 4,381 of record JBBRXJ010000079.1, on the reverse strand, counting down.
TCCCGATAACACTATAACTACCTTATATCCATCTGAATCAGGCTCAGTATGGCTTGGAACCCTTAAAAATTATATTACTAAAGTTGATGGCAAAACGTTTAACTGTAAAAATTATGTTTTAAATATTCCTGATGTTCCTGATTTTTATATTCACGTAAATAGTATATGTGAATTTCCTATTGGGGTCTTATGGCTTGGAACAACCAGAGGTTTAATTAAGATGAATACGCAAGGACAGATTTTGCGTTATTTTACTTTTGAAGATTTGGATGAACGGGGTGCTTCAAATATTACGCAGATTATTTCTTATGAAAAAAAGTTTTGGATGACTACATTCCGCAATGGATTGATTTTATTTGATCCTATTACCGAAACCTATAAATCATACACAGAAGCAAACGAGAAATCGGAAATTAAAATACATAGTGATTATATTAAAACAATCTATATTGATAGTAGAAATTTTTTATGGATAGGTACGCTTGAAGGGCTTGAACGCATTGATTTAAAAACAAAAAAAAATGTTGACTTTAAATATATATGCGATAATTTTGGATTTTCTGTAGTTGGTATTACTGGTGATAAAGAAGGGAATATTTGGTTTACCACTCGTAAATATGGGCTTGTTAAATTTAATCCAATTAGCGCAATGATTGAAAGATACGGTGTTGAAGATGGTCTTCAAGATAATTCATTTAGTGATGGTGCTATCTTTTACTCAAAGAATAATGAAATTTTAGTTGGCGGGCGTTATGGTTTTAATGTTTTTGATCCGATAAAGATAAAACAAACCCATAATGATTATCCTTTAGTTTTAACGGATATTATGGTTAATAACAAAAATGTAAAGCTGGGCGATAATGCAATCATTGATAAAAGTATTTCATACCTCGAAACAATGGTTTTAGATCACAAACAAAAAAATCTCTCGTTTCATTTTGAATTATTGAGCTATCGTCAGTCAAAAAAATATATCATACGATATAAATTAGAGGGCTTTGATGAGGATTGGACTGATGCTGGATCCATGCGACGCATAACTTATACAAACCTGCCAAGCGGAAAATACAAATTAAAAATTGAAGCCTATTCTAATATGGGTATTCGAAATAAATATTCGGTTGATTTATCAATTCGAATATTACCCCCTTTTTATAAGGCATGGTGGTTTAGACTGCTTGTTTTAATAATAATTACTGTGTCCTTATTTTCTTTTTATAAACATCGTTTACGTCTTTTAAAAAATAGACAAGATCTTCTTGAAAAAATGGTTCGTGAACGAACGGCACAAGTAATGCTACAAAAAGAAGAACTTGAAACGCAACGTGATGAAATTGCTGAACAGCATCTTGAGATTGAAATTAGAAATAAAGATATTACGGATAGCATTGAATATGCTCAAAAAATTCAATCAACAATTCTTCCTCCTGAAGATTTTGTGAAACATTTATTGCCAGATTCTTTTGTTATTTATAAACCGAAAGGGATTGTTAGTGGCGATTTCTATTTTGTTGAACAGTTACCAGGCTCAGATTTTTTTGAAGATACGACAGATAGTTCGACTATCTTTGCTGTGGTTGATTGTACTGGACATGGAGTTCCTGGAGCTTTTATGAGTATTGTGGGGTATATGCTCCTTAACCAAGCAATTAAAGAACAGAAATTAAGACATCCGGATGAGATATTAAATTACTTGAATTTAGAATTAAAAAAGATATTACGTCGCACCGAGCAAGGCTCACGTGATGGTATGGATATCGCACTCATCATCTTAAATAAAGAGAAGAAAGAAGTCGAATTTTCAGCTGCTCATAGTGCAATAACGGTTGTTAGAAAAGGGGTTCCAGAACTTATTAAATCGGATAAACCAGCTATTGGTGCCTACTTAGATGAGCAATCGGTTTATTATGAAAATCATAAATTAACGTTTGAATCAGGTGATACAATTTATATTCATAGTGATGGATTCTACGATCAATATGGAGGTCCGAATCATAAACGTTTTTCTAAAAAACGATTAATGGAACTCTTTACAGAAATCTATCCATTGTCGATGACGGAGCAAAAGGCTGCAATTGATAATGCTTTTGAAACCTGGCGAGGTAAAGATGATCAAACAGACGATGTGGCCATGATTGGCCTTCGAATCTGATTTTATTATATTTTTTCGGTATGAAAATCTCATCTTTTTACGAGTATCTTCATCTAATTGATAAAATACGTTCGGCACGTCGCTTAATAGATAATGGAGTCTTTAATGAAGTTGAAACACTTCGTGATGCTTACCTTTCAATTGATATTAATTGCAAAGGGAAGGCTAAGATTCAGTTAATAATGCCTGATAATTTAAAACTACTTTTTGATGTAACCTCGTTAAAAGAAAATCTAAATCGTGATTTAATTTTTTTTGATCAATCTCGTGATTTTCTCATTAGGCATTTATATTCAGCTAATCAGAATGTAAACCAAGCTCTATTCGCTGCCCGAAAAATATTTGATTTTAAAATACCACATCATTGGATAAGCGATAAAGATGATACGCTGGAAACTCTTTCGGAAACTTACCGATTCTACTCCCAACCATTTTATATCTATCAGATAATACTTGATTTCTGTAGGAAAATAAGTGGTTCATCTGCTTTGTTAACTGCAGCACCTTATGCTGGTATGGGACTTGAATCGTCATTCATTAACAACAAAGTAACACATATTATTGCAGCATCTGAAGGGCGAGAGCTAATTGGAATCAATGAAATTTCTATTGACGAGAGATTAGTGAGGTGCTATAATCAAATAAACTTACTTATACAAGATACGCCTTTACTAGTCTTTTCTGAATGTATGCAATTATCAGTAGCTTGTATTCGAATTCCTATCGTCCATTTTCAATACTTCAATAAATACAAAGACAAGCTTATAAATACTATTTCTAAATGCATTTTAGGCACTCCCTTACATTTTTTTATTTCAGCCTCTGGAATATGGATTATAAATAAAGAGGAGCCAAAATGGTCAAAAGTTAATGGAATTGCCTATTTAAATGCTCATACGAACGAGCAGTTCAACAAAGGTTCATTGTTGTTATGTGGCAATGCAATACCTGATGTCTTGGTTTCGGATTATATGCATCATCGAAATTCTCAATGTACTAGCCTATTTGTTACTCGTGATGAAGCAATTAAACAGTCATTAAGAAATGTCACTAAACGTTGTGCTTTCTTGCCACACCCCGATTATCTTTTACTACTACTTGCTGAGATGTAATTTATACTTTTTTGCCTGATACCGGTAATATCAATCTTATTTATAATAAAGCGCAATGACTTTGAAAATTTGTTTGTGGTGAATAAAAAGGGGAGTCAGATTTTTTTATCTACCGTTTTTTTGAGTTTTGCAATGAGCACTAAAATGTAAAGGTGCATGCTTCTTTGTGTTTTGCAATTTTGCATCAATAATCACTTCCAGATAGATTCTTTTAAAATCGAATCTAAATTATGAGTTTTCAGAAATAGCACTACGCGAACTATATGATAGCATCCTAAGAGCGCAAATGCAATATAGGCCAATCTTATACTATAAAAATATTTTACCATTATTTCTTTTCCTATAAACAATTCATAAATTAACTTGAAAAGTATAAGAACCATAAAGGCTAATAATAATGGTCCAAACAAATGATAATGTAAACTCTGCATTAGCTCTCCATTATATAAACTCACTAATGATTTAGTCATTCCACAACCCGGACAGGGCATTCCTGTAAGCATTTTAAATGGGCAAAAGGATTGCTGGCCTTCTAAATGATCATCGTAACTGTGCATTAAAAAAGGGATAAGTATTGCCGTAATGACAATACTTATCCCATACATTCTTTGTTTTACAAAACTATTTAGCATATAATTTGTTAATCTCACCCTGCACAATCATTGCCGCAACCATTGGGAAAAATAGTCCTAGAATTATTAGCATTGTGCTTTTATCTTCAGGTTTTTCACCCACTTTCTCACTTATAAAATGCATTGATTGCCCTGCCAAATAATAGAAATACAAGTTTACTGGAAAACAACAACCGGCAAAGATGGCAATGGGTTGAGAAATAGTTTCTTTACAAGCCGCAGCATTAATAACTTCTGCTGCTTTTATGTTCCAATAAATTAAATAGAGTCCACAGGTAATGATACCAAGGAAGAGAACGAGTACAGGCTCATTTTTAAAAACAGGTATATTATATTCCATAATGGTTTGGTATAAGGTTTACTTACTCTTTTGGCTTTTCGGTTTCCGCCCCGTACTTTTTTTTAGGATTTTCCGGATATTCCTTTTTCACTAATATAGTTTTATTTTTAATGCAAAACAAATTTGTCAAAACAATAATGATAAT
>JBBRXJ010000078.1:0-15891 GCA_038248505.1 Bacteroidales bacterium | reverse complement strand
CAAGATTAAAGGAATGTACCTTCAGAATTATCTCGATGAATTTGCATATAGATTAAATCGCAGACATCGACGTGATATCTTTGATAGACTGATAGTTGCGAGTATCTTATTTTAGGTGTACAAATATGCAGAATCAATATATAAATTAAACGAAGATATTGTAAGTTCCGAAAAGTCCGATGTTGTATTATTAATAGCGTTAGAGTCGAATATTAGAAATATGTTAGGCTTTCAAACAAGACTAAACAAAAAGTAAAAAATGAAGAAGGCCAGGCACTAACATCAAGCACAGTTCTGTGAGAGGTTTAGGGTGTAATTCCCATTGCTTACTCGACTCAATCCAGTTGAATTGATATGGAGAGAGATTAGAGCCAAATATTTAAATAACAAAACATTCCATGCAATGTCAGAGGTTGATAATCCTCTTGAATATGCACTAAATGATTTTGCGAAAGATAAAGATGTAATCAAAAATATAACAATGATAAACTATTTATAATGATATTAGTGATGGCGGTTTATTTTTAATCCCAATGGGTTTGTCTTGCCTATTTTATCCGGTATTTGTTTAGGTATTTTTCGAACATAATTATATACTAGGTTTTTCAAAAACGATATACAATCATAAATAAATGTTTGTATAGTATTTTTAAATTTTCAGATTGTTGCAAACAATCTGAATCAAACTAATGTCATTCCATCTTCAAAATCCGATACAAAATTGGCAACGCCAAAAGCAAGGTAAACAAACCACCTACTAAAAATGCAGTTTGCAGCGACCATAAATCCGTAATCCAACCCAAAACTGGACCAAAAATTGAGAAGTTGAGACGTATAATAAAATCGCGTAATGATAGAACGGTGGCTCGAATTTCAGAACCCGTCAATAAATTTATATTGTCTTTTAAAACAGGCGATGCAATACCACGTAAAGCATAAAACAAAAATAAAAAACCAATTGCCCAAATGCTCGTAAAATAAGACAGTAGCAAATAACCTAATGGTACTGCAATGGTAATTAAAGTAAAAGAATTTCTGCGTCCAATCGCTTCTTCAAACTTGTATGCAAACATAGATGATAATGCAACAGTTAAATTTAATAAAGTCCATAAAATACCATAAATAGATAATGGCACATGCACCAACTCAAAATATGGCTGTGCTAACCAAGCCATAGTAAGCGTTGCACAACCAATCACTGATGAGAATAAAATATTCCAACGCAAAGAATGATGATCAATTAGTGCGTATTTTATTACCGCTAACATATCCTTGAATCCGTACGACTCATGCACTCTATGCCGTTGAGGTTCTACTAATAACAAAGCAGCAGGAATCGCTATAAAGGCAACTACAACCTGAAATACATAAGGGGTACGCAAACTATAAACAGCCAAAAAACCACCAAGCACTCCTGCAACAGATTCAGCAAAATTGCCAAATGAAGAAGTCCTTCCTTCATAACGCAAATACTTAGACTCTTTTTTAAGATCAACAAGCGTATCGTACAACATTGCTGAATCAGCACCCGATACCATACTTTGCCCAATACCTAGAATAATTTCAGCAATAAGAAATCCCCAGAAACTGATAGTAGAAGCATAAACCAAATATCCTAAAAACCCAAATATGACACCTAAAACAATAGATTTCTTGCGACCAATAGCATCGGCAAAATAGCCCGATGGAATCTCAAACACTACAATAGCAATAGAATATACCGCCTGTAGTATCAAAATATCTGACATACTTAAACCATTGCTTTTGTAAAAAGGGACAGCAATAGGCATTACCAACATAAACCACTTTGAAATCTTAATCAGATAAAGCTTTGTGATATTGGATGCAATGGAATTCATTCGTACATTTTAATGAATTCATAGGCATTGCCTGACATGTTAAGAAACTGAATAAAATCAGCCATTAACAAAACAAGAGTGGCTGTATTGTCATTAGGATGAAAAGAAATTTTTTCAGCCTTCTTTAATTCTTCATCAATAAATAAATACACCTGATTTTTAATATCATTGATAAGACCGAAAGGTGAAACGGAACCAGCAGTAAGACCTAAATATTGAGTCATACGACGTTCAGATGCAAAAGTTATCTTACCTTGCTTTAAGCGTTTTTCAAGATCATGCACATCAAGCTGCTGGCGATGATCGAGGATGACTAAAAAATGTTTATTTCTTTTATGGTTGCGAAAAAATAAATTCTTACAATGAGCAGAATTAATTTGATTCCAAAAGGGTAAGGCAAGCTCAATTGTGGGTATAGGTGGATGCTCGTGCAATTGATACGTGATATTCAATGTACGCAAAACTGCAAACACCGTTTCTCTTCTATCCATTACGCTTACTTTTTTCGCATATAAACTTGAATAGGAACTCCTTTAAAATCGAAATTTTCTCTCAATTTATTCTCTAAAAAACGTTTGTAAGATTCCTTAATATATTGAGGGAGGTTACAGAAAAAAGCAAAAGTAGGATAATGTGTTGGCAACTGTGAAACATATTTAATACGCACCAATTTGCCTTTGTACATAGGCGGTTCAAGAGCTTCAATGATAGGAAGCATCACATTATTTAGCTTTGATGTTGGAATTTTACGTGTTCTGTTTTCATACACCTTTTGTGCTTCTTCCAAAACTTTTATAATACGTTGTTTACTTAATGCAGATACAAAAACTATAGGTACATCAACAAAAGGCGCAATTTCTTTATGTATTTTCTCAGTATATTCTTTTACACTATCAGTATCTTTTTCCATAATATCCCATTTATTAACCACAATAACAACGCCTTTATTATTGCGAACAATAAGATGGAATATATTTTGATCTTGCGACTGCAAACCCTCGGTAGCATCAATTAGCATTATACAGACATCAGCACGCTCAATAGTATTTACGGAGCGCATTACTGAATAAAACTCTAAATCTTCATGTACTTTTGTTCTTTTGCGAAGTCCAGCAGTATCAATAAGAAAGAAGTCGTGTCCAAACTTATTATAACGTGTATAAATTGAATCGCGTGTTGTTCCTGCAACAGGAGTTACAATATTACGTTCAGTCCCGAGCAATGCGTTTATAAGAGTTGACTTACCAACATTCGGGCGACCAACTACTGCGTATTTTGGAAGATCTGGGGCTTCTTCATGGCCATGCTCACTCAAATGTTTTACAACCTCATCCAACAAATCGCCCGATTGTGAACCTGTAATAGCAGAAATGGTAAACACCTCACCTAAACCCAAGCTAAAAAACTCACTTGCTTCGTAGGAATTACCTGGATTATCGACCTTATTTGCAATTAATACTATAGGCTTTTTAGCGCGACGAAGCAAATTTGCAATCACTTCATCTTGGTGTGTGATACCAGTTGTAACATCCACCATAAACATGATTAAATCGGCTTCTTCAATAGCAAAATTCACTTGCTTACAAATCTCTTCTTCAAACACATCTTCGGATCCAAGAACATATCCACCTGTATCAATAAGCGAGAATTGAAATCCTTGCCACTCTACTTTTCCATAATTTCGATCACGTGTAACCCCTGCAATTTCATCAACGATTGCTTCATGTGTCCCTGTAAGACGATTAAATAGCGTTGATTTCCCAACATTCGGTCTGCCAACAATTGCAACAACTCTTCCCATTATATTTTATTTTATTTTCAATTTATTTATCACCTCCATAACCAAAGCGACGAAGGCTGCTTGCATTATCTCGCCAATCAGCTGATACGCGTACAAACAATTCGAGATACACTTTAGTGTCAATAAAATCTTCAATATCTAATCGGGCGGCTATACCTATTTTCTTTATAGCATCTCCTTTATGACCAAGAATAATTGCTTTCTGCGATTCGCGCGTAACGTGTATTGCAGCATATATCTTGGTTATACCTTTCTCTTCAACATAATTTTCAATCTCAATCTCAACCGCATACGGTATCTCCTGCTGATAATTCATAAATATTTTCTCACGAATAATCTCCGCAACAAAAAAGCGAATATGCCTATCCGATATTTCATCTTTAGGGAAAAATGCAGGAGCCTCTGGTAGCAAAGAAACAATTTGATCTTTTAATGCTAGAATATTGGTTCCTTCTTTTGCTGATATACACAAGGGTTCAACACCTCCAAACAAAGTTCTAACATCATCTTTTACTCGTTCAAGCGTATCTTCATCCGCAACATCCATTTTATTTATTAGTACAATCCTTGGAACTTTTAATAGATTAATACGACTAATATACTCTTCGTTTTTTCGAATATTCTCAACAACATCCGTCACATAAATTAAAACGTCAGCATCTTCAAACACCTCGCTAATGCCTTTCATCATTAGTTCATGGAGCTTATATGCTGGCTTTAAAATACCCGGAGTATCTGAAAAAACTACTTGATAATCGTCACCATTTAATATCCCCTTTATCCGATGTCTCGTTGTCTGAGCTTTTGGTGTAATGATCGACAACTTCTGACCTAAAAAAGCATTCATCAATGTTGACTTCCCAACATTCGGATTGCCTACAATATTTACAAAACCTGATTTATGTGCCATTCGTTATTGCATTTTTAAATATGAAATTTCATGCTCAGTAAGATGTCTCCATTCGCCGCGACGCAAATTCTTTTTTGTTAAACCAGCAAATAGCACACGATCTAATCGTTTTACTTTATATTCAAGAGCTTCAAAAATACGTCTAACAATACGATTCTCACCCGTATGTAACTCAACACCTATTTGCGATTTATCGGCAGGATCAACATATTCAATGGCATCTACGCGACCAACAAAATCTTCGAGCTGCACTCCTTCAAGAATTTTATCCATATCTTCTCGGCGTAAATTACGATCGAGAAAAACATGATACACTTTCTTTTTCCCAAAACTAGGATGAGTCAAGCGTTTTGTCATCTCTCCATCATTCGTTAAAAGTAAAACACCTGTGGTATTTCTATCCAAACGTCCAACCGGATACACTCGTTCAACACATGCATCTTTTATTAAATCCATAACCGTTTTCTCTGCATTCGGATCTTCAACCGTTGTAACATAATCCTTCGGTTTATTCAACAGAATATACACTTTGCGCTCAGGGCTCAGTCGCTCATTATTAAACTTCACCTCATCTGAAACTTTTACTTTCGAGCCCAATTCTGTTACCACAATTCCATTTACCGTAACAAGTCCGGCAGCAATATATACATCAGCTTCTCTTCGTGAGCAAACACCGGCATTAGCTACGAAACGATTCAAGCGCATCAAATCATCATCCTTCATCATCGTAACTTTCTTATCATTTTTTTTCTTTGGATAAGATGGTTTTGAATACTCTTTGCGTTCACCTTCCCTAAAATCATCCTTCTCTTTACGAGGAGTGTCAGAGTGGGTATCGCCTGTTTTTTTTACTTTATCGAAGGTGAATGACTTTGGACCACGAGTACGATCACCATCTCGTGAAAATGCCGTCTTATCTCTTGTTCCATCAGAGTCGTGACCCTCAGTAGAACGTCGAGGCTTAAAACCTCTGTCGGTAGAACTCTCACGACGCTCGCTGAAATCTTTTTTAAAGCCACGATCAAAAGAAGGTTTTGATTCAAAACTTTTTGTCTCTCTGCTATCATCTGAACGACGTGGTTTTTCTTCAAATTTTCTTGGGCGATCTGAAAACTCCTTTTTAGTACCACTATTATATGCTGGTTTTTCAGCACCAAAACTTCTTTTTTCTCCTCGGCCTGTGCTTGGTCTATCTGCACCATAACTTTTTTTTATACCGTTACCTGAATCACGTTTCCCTTTATAAGAATCTTTTGAAAATCCACGTCCACCACTTTCTCTTTTATCAGAAAATGTTTTTTTTCTATCATCCCCTTTTGAATCTGAGAAACGTGTACGACTTGGTTTATAATCACCACCTCGAGTAGCTTCACTTCGCTTTCCATAAGGCTTATCATCTGAACCAGGTCTCTTGCTAGCGTATTTGTCAACGCCAAAATTCTTACGTGGTCCTTCTCTACGAGGTCTCTCAACATCAGACTCTCTTTCTGATGTTGATCGAGGTTTACGGTCAGATATATTTTTAGGTCTACTAAATCCTTCACCACTATCTCTCGGTGCACTTCTCTCGCGTCGCTCGATGCGATCTTCTGTTCTTCCTACAGGACGATCTTTTCCGCCAGATTTTACTGGCCTAGCCTGCCTTATTGGTTTTTTCATTTGTATTGTTTAAAAAATTACATTCTCCCATCTCAATATCTTCCGTTCTTAAATTAATGGGGATTTTTTAAGTAGAAATTTGTGTTATATAATTAGCCATCTGAAAACACAATGACTTTGCGTGAACAAAATCGCACAAAGCCAATATGAATGCTCCTTTTAGCTACTTTCTTTTCGTCTTATAATCGGTCGACAATACTTTGAACTCAGTACGTCTGTTAATTTGCTTCGCTATTTCCTGATAATCGTCAGATGGTAATGCTAGGATATACTGCTCTGTTAGCACTTTGCCAACTTCAAAAAATGGAGCTTGTTCATTAATTTTTTGATCGACTTGCTTAGGCATTGATTCGCCATATCCCTTTGCAATCATACGTTCAGGCGCAATGCCTTTGTCTATTAAGTAATCAACAACAGATTGAGCCCGTTTTTGAGAGACTTCCAAATTGGTTTCATCACTACCAATATAATCAGAATGCGCCATCAATTCAATGGTGATATTCGGATTTTCATTTAACACCTCCACTAAACGATCCAAAGAAACCATTGATTCTGGTCTTAGAGACCACTTAGCAAAATCATAATAAATATTTGATATCTCAATAGGACGTTCAATAGATGGTAGATTTATATTAACACTAAAATCCTTGCTCTTTGTTTCCCCTTTTGTACTAAGTTTATTCTTACCTTTCAGATAATCCTCAGCAGAAGCTATAAAAACATAATCCGTAGCAGGTTTTAACATAAATTTAAAATTTCCATCTTTATCAGATCTAGCTTCCATAGTAAAACCATCGCTGCCTATAACCTTAATATCAGCAGTACCAATAGGTTTAAGCGTATTTTCATCTTTAATTTTACCTGTAACATTAAAGCGAATAGGAGGCAATACAAAGGAATAAATATCATCATTTGCACCAGAACCTCTGCTTGAAGCGAAAAAACCTTTCTCCTCTTCTTTTTCAAAACAGATAGCAAAATCATCAGCCTTTGAATTCATTGGATAGCCCATGTTTTGAACTTTCCAATCATCGCCACCCAATTTCTCAGCTTTAAAAATATCAAGACCACCCATACCCAAGTGCCCATCAGATGCAAAATACAAGGTTCCATCCGCATGAACGTATGGAAAAACCTCATTGCCTTTAGTATTAATCTTTGATCCCATATTTACTGGCGCCGACCAATCGCCACCATTTTTGACAACATACCAAATATCTTTACCTCCAATGCCATCTTTTAAATTAGCGGTAAAATAAAGCGTATTACCATCAGGCGAAATTGCAGGATGGGCAATTACTGCGGAATCGTTGACTTCAATCTTCACCCCTTCAGCCTTCGACCATGTTTCTCCATCTCTGTTTGCAGTACACAACGCACAGCCCATAATTTTGCTTTTGCTTTTCTCGCAGCGTGTAAAGAACAAAGTGCTAAAGTTGGCTGAGAGCGATGGGGTACCATCTGAAAATTCAGTGTTAATATTTTCATCAAGAGGGGTTGGAATACTCCATTTACCTTCTTTATCACGTTTTGATTCGAAAATATCAGGAAATTTCTCCCCTGTAGCACCGTGTATGGCTTCACCTAATGCTTCTTTACGAGATGATGTGAAATAGATTACATTATAATCATCACGACCATACGCTGGGGCAAACTCACTTTCTTTAGTGTTGAAAAAATGTGCGTTTTCAACGATATAACCATTCGGATTAGCCATCCAATCTTGAATTAATTTACATGCACGAATACCATTATCAGCACGTTCATCAGTTCGCATTAATTCTTTATATTCTTCATATTGCTTAACAGCATCATCGTATTTTTCATTTTGTTTTAGCGCATTTGCATAGTACAAATGAATAATAGGATTGTCAGCCCCTTTCTTTAAGGCCTTTGAATACCACAATTCCGCTTTAACGGGCTGATTTGATTTACGATAACATTCGCCGATATAAAATATAATTTTCTTTTTATCGGGATCGGTTGTTGAGGGATAATCGTAGGCGTCCTTTAATAATTCTATTGCATTATAGTATTCGCCTGCATTATAAATTGCATAAGCCTTTACTACCTTTTTATTCTGAGCCGAAAGTGTGGCGCAAATAAAAAGCAAAAAGATAAAAAAATGTCTCTTAATAAATTTCATAATTGTCCTGATTGTCTATAAATCAGGACAAAATTAACATTTTCTACCGTAATTCAAAACAGATGAGCATAAAAGCAAGAAAGCCGGGTATTTCCCGGCTTTCTGTTTGTGAACTATCTGGTAAACAGTAATTCGCGATATTTTGGTAATGGCCACATCTCATCGTCAACCATCAATTCGAGCTCATCAATATGCTCACGAACCGACTCGAGGAAAGGTGAAACCTTTTGTGAATAAGCGATTGCTCTCTTATGAGCATCTTCAATGGCATTTGCTTTTTTACGCTCTTCAACCATTGCTGCTGTTTTCTTTTTAATTTCAGATACATGATTAGAAATCACCTTAATTAACTCAAGACGCTGACTAGCAAGCTCTTTGAATTCTTTCTCAGTAAATAACTCTTTCATACTCTTAACGTTATCCATTAAGAGACTTTGATATTTAATACCAACAGGAATAATGTGATTTTGAGCTAAATCGCCAAGAACACGACTTTCAATTTGAACCTTTTTAATATACGTTTCAAACTTAACTTCAGCTCTAGCCTCAATTTCACGATCGGTCATAATACCTAGGTCAGAGAAAATCTTTTTATTTTTCTTGTTGAGGTATGACTCAATAGCGGTTGGAACATCTTTAATATTAGAAAGACCTCTCTTTTCAGCTTCCTTAACCCACTCATCGCTATAACCATCACCTTCAAAGCGTACCTTTTTAGATGCTTTAATGTAATCACGAAGAACTTGGAAGATAGCTTCATCTTTTTTAACTCCTTTATCCATTAATGCATCAACGTCTTTCTTGAATTGAATTAATTGAGCAGCCATTACGGTATTAAGAACCATCATTGGGCTTGAGCAGTTAGCAGAACTCCCAACAGCACGGAACTCGAAACGGTTACCAGTAAATGCAAATGGTGAGGTTCTGTTACGATCGGTATTGTCAAGCAAAATTTCAGGTATCTTGCCAATATCCAATTTAATAGAAGTTTTATCAGCTGGGCTCATCTTCTGATCGGTAATTTGATTCTCGATCTGATTGAGCATATCCGTTAATTCTTTTCCTAAGAATACAGAGATAATTGAAGGGGGAGCTTCGTTAGCACCTAAACGATGTGCATTTGCTGCCGAAACGATACTGGTACGAAGTAAATCAGCATTATCATGAACGGCCTTTACTGAGTTAATAATAAAGGTGAGGAATTGCAAATTTGTTTTAGGATTTTTACCTGGGGCATGTAATATAACACCTGTATTTGTTGAAAGTGACCAGTTATTATGTTTACCTGAACCATTAACCCCTTTGAAAGGTTTTTCATGGAAGATAACGCGGAAATTATGATGACGAGCAATACGACGCATTACATCCATTGCCAATAAGTTTTGGTCAACAGCAAGGTTGCACTCACCGAATATTGGAGCAACTTCAAATTGGTTTGGAGCCACTTCATTATGACGTGTTTTAATTGGCATACCTAATTTGTAGCATTCTTGCTCCATATGAACCATAAAGTTGAAAACACGTTCTGGAATTGATCCAAAATACTGATCTTCTAACTGTTGGCCTTTAGCTGAGGCATGACCCATTAAGCTACGGTCTGACAAAACTAAGTCAGGACGAGCTTCGAATAAAGCCTCATCAACCAAGAAATATTCTTGTTCCCAACCTAAGTTGGCAGTAACTTTAGTTACATCTTTATCAAAAAGTTGGCAAACTTCAGTTGCCGCTCTATCAAGCACGTTTAATGCTTTTAAGAGTGGTGTTTTATGGTCAAGTGCTTCACCTGTATATGAAATAAAAATAGTAGGAATAACCAAAGTACTACCAATAATAAAGGCAGGAGAAGATGGATCCCAAGCGGTATAACCTCTTGCTTCAAAAGTATTACGGATACCTCCATTGGGGAAGCTTGATGCATCAGGCTCCTGTTGTGCCAAAGCACTTCCGGCAAATTTCTCAACAACACCACCACCATCGGCGTAATCAATAAAAGCATCATGCTTCTCAGCAGTACCTTCAGTTAGAGGATGAAACCAATGTGAATAGTGAGTAGCCTCACGCTCCATCGCCCATGTTTTCATACCAACTGCCACTTGATCGGCCAATTTTCGGTCAATTTGTGTTCCATGCTGAATGGATTCAACTACATGATTGTAAGCCTCTTTGGTAAGGTATTTTTGCATTTTGGGCTTATCAAAAACGTTAATTGCAAAATACTCCGATGTGATAGGCATCGGGTCAACTTGTACCGGCTTCCGATTCATACATTTATCCAAAGCCTGAAATCTGATTATTGCCATATTTTATTTAGTTTAAATTATTAATCCGATACAAATCTAAACATATTTTAAATACAAAGGTATTTTTAGGTGGGGGGTAATTATATTTTTTTTAATGTTTTTTCTAGAATACAGGCAAATTTACAGACGTTATACATTCAAAACACACATTTTAACCTATTAAAATTAAATTTATTCAGATTAACGGTTAAAAACAGATACCGTAATTACAGTTTAAAAGTATAACACACATTATAGTTTATTTGATTAAGCAGATATACATTCTATATTATAATAATGTCACAATTTAATTACATAGCAATTAAATATGCCATCTCCATCAATAATAAATGTATGTACTTAATGAATGTAAAAATTGCTTGGTGTGTAATTGTGGGAATCAACAATATTTTATTGAGTCTGCTTAATCCTAAAGCATTTGCTCGGTGGGGTAAATATGTTTTGGTCACTTTCAGCAAAAAGTATAAGCAGTACTATACCGTTTTTCGAATTTCCTATATCTCCTGTTTTTACTTTGGGACTCTGTGTGCACCCTGTGAAACTCTGTGGTACTATTTCGTTTAAGCCATTTATCGAAAAGTATTTTTAGGTCACAGTGTTACACCGTTTTTTTTTTGAATTTTTCATGTCTCTATATTTTCACTGTGATACTCTGTGTGTACTCTGTGGTACTATCTCTTTTAGGCTAATTATTGAATCAGGCTGCACCCTTATTTTATACTTTTATTCCTAATTAGTAATTTACAAATCGAAACGTGTAGCAATTGAGATACAATTCAATATTTTGCCAAAACGGATACAAAAAGCTAGTCTATTGGATAGCTAGAATTCTTTTTAAGCTCTTTATAGGCTGTTTCTAACTTACGGTACCATTGCTTGCCAAATTTAAGAATTAGAGGGTCTTTTAAGAATTCAAAGACTCTAACTTCTTTTTCTTTTCCATAACGACAAGCAGATTTACAAATATCCCAAGATTTATAATTTACTGCTTGAAAATCTTTATAATTTTTTATTCGTATGGGATATAAATGACATGAGATAGGTTTGCGAAACTTAACAACCCCATCTTCATAAGCTTTTTCAATAGCACATGATGCGATACCGTTTTTAAATAAAGTATATGCACATTCTTTACCATCAATAAGTGGGGTAACAACATCACCATCTGAATCAATCATGTGAATACCATGTTCTTCAATGGCAGCAATACCTTCAAGACGAATATAGCTTTTAATTTTAGGGTATAACTTCTCCAACATTACCGCTTCCTCTAGTTCAAGAGGAGCACCAGAGTCGCCTTCAACACAACAAATACCCTTACATTCCTTTACATTACACAGAAAGAATTTATTAAAGACATCGAGGCTGACTATTTTATCGTCTATCTGTAGCACCTTATTTTGAGACTAAAACCTTACCAGTCATATCAGCAGGAATTGGCAAACCCATTACATGAAGCAATGTTGGTGCAACGTCAGCTAAAATACCATTCTGTATTTTGGTGAAATCATCAGTAATCATAACACAAGGCACTGGATTTGTTGAATGAGCCGTATTGGGTGAACCATCTTCATTAACCGCAAAATCAGCATTTCCATGATCGGCAATAATCATCACATCATAACCATTTGCTTTGGCAGTATCCACTACCTCACCAATGCAGGTATCAACCGTAATTATAGCCTTTTGTATGGCCTCATAAAAACCAGTATGGCCAACCATATCACCATTTGCAAAATTAAGACAAACAAAAGATGCTTCTTGTTTTTTCAATTCAGCAACAATCGCATCCTTTACTTCAAAAGCACTCATTTCAGGCTTTAAATCGTAAGTTGCCACCTTAGGAGATGATACCAAAAGACGTTTTTCATTTTTAAATTCATCTTCTCTTCCTCCTGAGAAAAAGAATGTAACATGTGCGTATTTCTCAGTTTCAGCAATTCTAATTTGTTTCAATCCGGCATTTGCAACTTCTTCACCCATTGAGTGAGCTACATTATCTTTGGTATAAATACAATGAACATTTTTAAAAC
Organism: Bacteroidales bacterium; assembly: GCA_038248505.1. GTDB lineage: Bacteria > Bacteroidota > Bacteroidia > Bacteroidales > JBBRXJ01 > JBBRXJ01. The sequence continues at coordinate 3,183 of JBBRXJ010000078.1, read as the reverse complement.
TCTCATCGTAGGTGGTCATTGTAACATAATGTAATGAGAGGGTCTTCATTCCTTGTTCTGGAACGTCTTTTTGAGTTAAAGCAGTAGTAATCTGTCTTAATCTATCTGTTCTATAATTAAAACAGATAACCACATCGCCAGCTTCAATTTTACCAATTGGTTTTTTATTCTCATCAACAATAACTACTGGTTTAATAAACTCATCGGTAAGACCTTCATTGTATGATTCCTTAATTGCTTCTAACACATCCGTAGCAGGTTTACCAAGTCCTTTAACCAATAAATCATAACCTACTTTTATGCGCTCCCATCTTTTATCGCGATCCATAGTATAATACCGACCACATAGCGATGCTATTTTACCATTTGACGTTTTTAGATGATTCACTAAAGATGTTATAAAACCTAATCCGCTTTTAGGGTCAGTATCTCTACCATCGGTTAAGGCATGAATAAAAACCTTCTTTAAACCGTAGGTTCCAGTAATATCGCACAATGCATATAAATGTTTATCAAGCGAATGCACACCACCATCCGATATTAAGCCAATAAAATGTACTGCTTTGTCATTCTCCTTAGCATATTTTAAAGCGTCAACAAGTACAGGCCTAGTAGCTAAAACATTATCTCTTACGTCTTTGCTAATTTTAACCAAATCCTGATACACCACTCTACCAGCACCTATATTAAGATGACCTACTTCTGAATTACCCATCTGACCATTAGGTAAACCCACATCTTCACCACTAGCACTTAACTGTGAATGTGGATACTTTGCCATAAAACGATCCATATTGGGTGTAGGTGTGTTGTATATAACATCTGACTTATCTTTGTTGCCAATTCCCCAACCATCTAAAATGGCAAGTAGTACTTTTTTATTACTCATAATCGTTTATTCAATAATTTATAATTTCGGGCACAAAAATATCTGATTTTGTTCAATCCCTTTGCTGTTTTAATAGAAATTTTAATAGTTTTCGTATATTTATCATTCTGATAACCAACAAACATGAAACTTACGCCCGAAGATCTTTCAGCCAGTTCTTTTAACTTACTCCTAAAAATTGAGTTCTCGGAACTCTCAACGAACATTTCAAAGAATTGGCGATCATTAAACGGATATATGATATGTTATCATTTATATAACGCTCTTTTAGTTTCCTTTCTTGTTCTATACTTCATAAAATCAGCCTTAACAGGTTATCAAATACTGCAAAAACTAATAATCTCTGTAGCATTAAGCGTTACCGCAATGGTTATAATACATGAAGCCATTCATGGCATTTGGTATAAATTTATTGGTGCGCAAAAAATTGTATTTGGAGTTGATTGGAATGCGCTCATCTTTTTTTCTGCTGCTGATAAATTTGTTGTTAATGGAATAGACTACATTAAATTAGCACTAAGTCCATTTATTATCAGCAACTTTTTTTTTATTTCAACGAGTGTGATTTTTACAAGCCTTATACCTATTCTAATACCTTTAGCATTTTTTCACAACATCAATTGCTTTGGTGATTTCTGTTTCTTAAGCTTCGTACATAAACACAAAGCCTCGCATGTGTACACCTATGATGATGTTGAGAAAAAAACGAGCTATTTCTATATCAAACAATCAGTTACATATTAACATTTTATCTTCACTACATTGTATGAATTAATTAATTAATTTGGCAAAAAAAATTCAATGAAGAAGGAGAAACCAACATTTTTATTGCGCTTACTATTAGCTCTATTGATAGCAGGACTGGCTATTTTCATTCTCAACATATATAAATCATATATAAAAATTTACACAGGTAATGTTAAGTTAGTTAATGATGTTTATATCCCTTCAAATTCAGATTTCAGTGATGTCGTTTATATTTTATATAGTAACGAAATAATTAAAGATACCTCATCATTTATTTGGGTAGCAAAAAGGATGAAATATCCTGAGAATATTCATTCTGGACACTATGTTGTAAAGAACGGAATGACGAATAAGAAACTTATTGAAATGTTACGATCAGGCTTACAAGAACCAGTTCGTTTGACTTTCAACAATATCAACTCCATTGCAAAACTAAGTAGTGTCATTTCAAAACAAATTGAAGCCGACAGTTTATCACTATCAAATCTATTAACGAACGATGCTTTTCTTGATAGTTTGGGATTAACACAAGCAACAGCCATGTCGATGTTTATACCTAATACATACGAGTTCTATTGGACTACAAGTGCCCGGAAATTTATTGGCAAAATGTACAAAGAATATCAAAAATTTTGGAATGCCGATCGATTGGCCAAAGCGAGATTAATGAATCTAACCAAGTCTGATGTTAGCACACTTGCATCTATCGTTGATAAAGAGACAAACAAGCGCAGCGAGATGCCCATTATTGCTGGAGTTTATGTTAATCGCTTAAAAAAACGAATGCAATTGCAGGCCGACCCAACAATACGTTTCATTGTTGGTGAAGGCATTAAACGTATTCTTAACATACACTTAAAAATTGAATCACCTTACAACACCTATTTAAAATATGGCTTACCTCCAGGCCCTATATGGATTCCATCAATATATGCTTTGGATGCGGTATTGAATTATCAACGACACGACTATATATATTTCTGTGCCAAGGAAGATTTTTCAGGCTATCATTATTTTGCACGCACTTTACGTGAACATGAACGTTATGCCAAACTTTATAGACAGGCATTGAATGATCGGAAGATTTGGAAATAGATTAATACAAGATAGCTTTACAGCTGCGAATATATCCGTTTGATTAATTATACTCTTAGCAGATTCTGGAGAATTCTTCCCAGGTAATTTCGCTTTTCATAAATTAAAAAGTCAGCCCCAAAAAAATCAGATTAAAAAATTAGTATTTATTGTAAATTAAGAATTTATAGTAATAGTATTATAACTTATTATTATATATTTACACACAAGTTTAAAACACGTCACATATCCACTCTCTGTGTTTTAAACAGACTTAAAACTATTTCATTAAACTATCATGAAAGTATTTCTCACATGTGTATTGGCTTTAAACCCAAAAATCGCAAATAAAAACGAGATTAGCAACTTAATTTTTTTGTAATGCCGGATAGCGTTTTTTTGGCTATATTTTGGTTAAAACGCAGTTTCATAATGACTTATAATGATATTACCCCCTTTCCCCCATGAGAGAT
>JBBRXJ010000077.1:0-16537 GCA_038248505.1 Bacteroidales bacterium | reverse complement strand
TACAAATTCAAGCCTTTCGTGAATCAGGGCGAGAGGTTGAAGCAAAACGCATTGAAGAGCGTGTAACTTTTGATCTTGAAATGATACGAGAACTAGGGTACTGCTCGGGGATTGAAAACTATTCTCGGTATTTTGATGGCAGACCAGCAGGCACAAGGCCTTTCTGTCTTATTGATTATTTTCCAAAAGGTTTTATTACGGTAATTGATGAGAGTCATGTTACCTTACCGCAAGTTAGAGGAATGTACGGTGGTGATTTTTCACGCAAGCGTACCTTAGTAGAACATGCATTTCGACTGCCTTCTGCAATTGATAATCGTCCGCTAACTTTTGATGAATTTGAAAATCTAACTGAACAAACTATATATGTAAGTGCAACACCAGGTGATTATGAGTTAGAAAAATGTGAGGGTGTAGTTATTGAGCAAATCATTCGACCAACAGGCTTGCTAGATCCGATCATAGATGTGCGTCCAAGCCTCAATCAGATTGATGATTTGATGAAAGAGATTCACGATCGCATACGATTAAAAGAACGCGTACTAGTAACCACACTCACCAAAAGAATGGCAGAAGAGCTTGCTGCATATCTTGTTAAATACGGAATAAAATGCCGATATATACACTCAGGTGTGGATACTATGGAACGTGTAGAAATACTAGAAAACCTACGAAATGGCACCTTTGATGTATTAATTGGAGTAAACCTATTGCGCGAAGGACTTGATTTACCAGAGGTATCGTTGGTCGCAATATTAGATGCTGACAAAGAAGGCTTCTTACGATCATCACGTTCGTTAACACAAACATCAGGTCGTGCGGCACGACATTTAAATGGTAAAGTAATAATGTATGCCGATAAAATTACCGATTCAATGAAACGTACCATTGAAGATACCACTCGAAAAAGAATTAAGCAACTTGCCTATAATGAAGCAAACAGAATAACACCGGCACAAATTACAAAAGCATTAAAACCAAGCATATCAAATGGTCCAACCACTACTAAAGGCAAACTAAAATTTTATGCCGGGCCAAGTGCTGAAATAAATTTAGCCGCCGACCCAGTAATAAAATACATGAAGCCAGAACAGATGGATAAGAGCATCACCATGTTAAAGAAAAAAATGGAAGAGGCCGCCAAAGCACTTGATTTTGTTGAAGCCGCAAGATATAGAGATGAGATGTATGCGATGCAGCAAATGATTAAGATGAAGAAATAGAAAAGAACATAAAAAGATAATACGTTATTGAATCGGCAAAATTGTACCCCCACATAGATATTTACAGATTTTTAATGAAGCCAAATCATTTAAATATCAATAAAAGCAGGACGCTGATGACTTGCGCTGAATATAATCGACACTTCTATATACGCCTGTAAATAAAGGCTTTACAAAACCGAGGTATCTTCGCCGTGGCGGATGCATTTCTTCGCCTCAGGGAAAAACTCAATTTGGCACCTCAGCCACCTGCTTTGGTATTTTAGTATGAAATTTGTCTTTGGTGTATCATTCTGCAGAATCAAATTTAAAATTCGTTTGAGCTAACATCCTAATCATTTGATTTCAGTTAAAAGCTTATCCCAAAAACGAAGAATACGTTTTCGGCTTCGGGATTGCAAATTAATTGGCCTTTAATGGGTAGGCTGTAGTCGTTGCTAATTTTCATTTCGCGCTCCATTGTAATGCCTGAATTGATAACACCCCATGAATTATTGTCATAATAGGCTTCGCCACCATTGGCAATTTTAGGATCATCGAGTGCTATACCAACAAAAGGACTCCATTTGGCCCCGTGGCAATTAAAAGTGTATCCTATTTCGGTATATTTTGCATACATGGCTTCGCCACTGGGTTTGATACCATCAACCCCATAAACAATCATACCAAACAATATGGTGAGTGGAATTTTTTCAGTGCCATTAAATGAGGCTGTGGCTTCAATGGAATGTGAATTATCATCGCCATCGCCCCAATAGAAATAGCGATTACGATCTGTTTCAGAAGGTATAGCATAATAATCGGTTACGCCAATTGTAAATAAATCGATAGGTGAATAATTCAAATAAAGATCGAGTTCCGCTCCCGTTGAGCTAGCAATACCGTGACTGCCCCATACTCCTAAAACGATGCCTGTATTTTTTGGAGCATACTCCATATAAGGTTGTATATGCGAATTACTACCTCCTAAATTTATACCGCGCCATATATAGCGGCTAACAAACTCGGCACCAAAACTAATGGGCGATTCATCTGTAGTGCTATCAGTTTGTGAATAGCCAAATATAAAAGACATAGCAATGAGTGCCGAGAGTAGGATTTTTTTCATGGTGTTAGAGTGTTAAATGTTATACAATCTTAAAATACTATTAGAGTTTTTTTGCAATATACAAAAAAAAGGTGACCCCTTATGGAGCCACCTTAAACTGCTACTTGATTGTATATGCTTAAACGCACTACCTTGTTGAGACGCGACTAGACTTTTGTAATTTACTGAACCCAAAAGTTTTAAAGTTTCGTAATTGTGTTTGCATAGAGTAACATGGTGTGGTGAGATATATTTCACCCTCGGCCTCCCAAGCATACTTACTAACTTTGTTTAGTCGCGATTTTATTCGTATATTCTGGGTAAAGATCATATAATTGTTTTTATTAAAAAGACATTCCAAATACGAGGAACATATTTTCTGATTCCGGATTCATTATTATCTGAGCTTTAACAGGTACTACAAGTGATTCGCTAATTTTGAGTTCCTTTGAAACTGTTAAGCCGAGATTGATAACACCCATGGAATAATTACCATAAAAGCCTGGAACATTTTCCACTGCGTTATCGTCTAATGCAAAGCCAACGAATGGACTCACCTTTGTATCAGCAATCACTTTAGAATAACCTAACTCAGCATACTTTGACATTACAGGGTCGCCATTAGCTTTCACACCATCCAATCCTAAAAAATTCATCGCTAATAATAAAGTAAAAGGAATTTTCTCTGTACCATTAAACAAGAGCGAAGCCTCCATAGTATTGTGACCTTCGTAATCGCTAAATAAAACATCTCTTGTTAATGCAGCATCAACAGGAAAATAATAGTTTGTAACACTTACAGTTAAGGGAGAAACTGGGGTATAAGATAGATAAAGGTCAATTTCATTACCAATGCCATTGCTAATCCCCTGTGAACCCCAAGCACCAAGCACAAGACCACTACTACCAAAGCTATATTTAGCCCATGGCTGTATATGTGGCTGGCCACCACCTAAATTAATACCTCTCCAAACGTAACGGCTTACTACGTCGGCACCTAAACTAAAATTTGATGTTTTGGTTGAATCCTGCGCTATAGCGCAAACAACCGGGAGCAAAGCAAGCACTGCAAGCATCATACCCTTCCTTACATAATTAGCTACATTTCTCATGACAATATATTTTAAAAGTTTATGATACAAAAATAGTCATTATTTTCATTCAACCAAACATATTATGGGGTATTTATTATATTTTAATTCATTTTTGAATTTTTACCTATAATATTATACCCCTATATTTTATTTTAATGGCATATTTTAAAACATACACCAATTATATATAAGCAAAAGACAAAATAAGTCATTTTTGCAATAAAGACGTTATTTTTTTTAAATGTAACTTGCATAGCTTTCCTATTCTTATTGCAATTCATACCATTTTAATAGATTTTTCTTAGTTTTGCATTCCATGCAACACTAATATTTACCAAACTAATGAGTATCAATCAAGAGCACATCTATCCGGTATTTAAACCCGCTGAAAAACGGATAGAAAAGGAGCGATTTCTAAAACAACAGAGTAAAGTTTTATGGCTTACAGGCTTATCGGGTGCTGGAAAATCAACTGTAGCATTGGGAATTGAGCATGAGCTTGCTAAGCTTGGTTATTTTGTTCAAATTTTAGATGGTGATAATATTCGCGATGGAATTAATAACAACCTAGGCTTTTCATTAGAAGACAGACACGAAAACATTAGACGCATAAGCGAGATAGCCAAATTATTTAAGGATGGAGGTATAATTACAGTATGCTGTTTTATAAGTCCGACTCGCAATATAAGAGAAATGTCACGTAAAATAATTGGAGATAGTGACTTTATAGAAGTTTTTTTAAATACTCCGCTACATGTTTGTGAAGAGCGTGATACCAAAGGTTTATATAAAAAAGCACGAAAAGGGGAATTAAAAAATTTTACTGGAATTGACTCCCCCTATGAGGCTCCTCTTAATCCAGAAATAAGTGTGACGACCGAAAATGAGTCGATACAGAAATCGGTTGAGCAGGTATTAAACTACATATTGCCATTAATTGAATTTAAATTATAGTATGAGACACGACAGGATTGATCATTTAAAGGAATTAGAAGCCGAATCGATATATGTGATTCGCGAGGTTGCCGCACAGTTTGAAAATCCAGCACTGCTTTTTTCAGGCGGAAAGGATAGTATTGTTATGTTTTATTTGGCACGCAAGGCATTTTGGCCAAGTAAAGTACCATTTCCTTTAGTACATATTGATACAGGTCATAATTTTGACGAAGCTATGACCTATCGTGATAATTTGGTTAAAAAATATGGTGCAAAGCTTATTGTTGGTTCTGTTCAGGAAAGTATTAACAATGGCAGAGTTACTGAAGAGAGAGGCCCTACTGCTAGCCGCAATTATTTACAAACAGTAACACTTCTTGATACCATTGCAAAGCATAAATTTGATGCAGCTTTAGGAGGCGGGCGCAGAGATGAAGAGAAGGCACGTGCAAAGGAACGTTTTTTCTCACATCGCGATGAATTTGGTCAATGGGAACCTAAAAATCAGCGTCCTGAACTATGGAACATCTTTAATGGCCGAAAAAACCAAGGCGAACAGTTTCGGGTGTTTCCTATTAGTAATTGGACAGAACTTGATGTTTGGCAATACATTTATTTAGAAAATATTGAACTTCCAAACCTTTATTTTACTCATAAACGCGAGGTATTTAATCGTGATGGGGTATGGCTTGCCAAATACCCATTTATGCAATTAAAAGAAGGTGAAAAGTATGAAACACTTGATGTACGCTGTCGCACCATTGGCGATGTAAGCTGTACGGGCTTAACATTATCAAGAGCCAACACGCTCGAAGATATTATTAAAGAAATTGCCATTTCTCGTATCACTGAACGTGGCGGAAGATCGGATGATAAACGCTCTGAATCGGCAATGGAAGATAGAAAACGAGAAGGATATTTTTAGGGACTAGTGACAAAACGAGAGACTAGTGAAAAGAAGAATGAAAAAAAGTAAAGAGTAAAAAAAAAGACATGACAGAAAAAAAAAGCGAATACTTAGAAATGGAGCTACTGCGTTTCACTACTGCTGGTAGCGTTGATGATGGCAAAAGCACCCTGATTGGTCGTTTACTTTATGATAGCAAATCTATTTTTGAAGACCAATGGGAGTCGATTGAGAAGGCGAGCACCAAACGCGGAGAAGAACGTGTTAATTTAGCTTTGCTAACGGATGGATTACGTGCTGAACGTGAGCAAGGCATTACCATTGATGTTGCCTATCGTTACTTTCATACTCCACGTCGCAAATTCATTATTGCCGATACTCCTGGCCACATACAATATACTCGTAACATGGTTACAGGTGCCTCAACAGCAAATCTGGCTATCATTTTAATTGATGCACGTAATGGTATTCTTGAGCAAACAAAGCGTCATGCTTATATTGCTTCATTGCTTCAAATACCACACGTAGCGCTTTGTATTAATAAGATGGATCTCATGGAATATAATGAGGATGTGTATGAAAAAATTAAAAAGGGATTTATTGAAATAGCTAAAAATCTTGACCTTCACGATATTCATTTTATTCCAATTAGTGCGCTACATGGCGACAATGTTGTTGATCGTTCTGAAAAAATGAATTGGTTCCAAGGCCCAACTCTCATGCACCTTTTAGAAACGGTTGATATTGGCAATGATTACGATTATGTTGATCAGCGCTTTCCGGTACAATCTGTAATTCGTCCACAATCAGATGAATTTCACGATTATCGTGGCTATGCTGGTCGCATTGCAGGTGGTGTTTTTAAACCAGGTGATACTGTTAAAATATTACCTAATGGCCTAACTACAACTATTAAGAAGATTAATCTCTCCAGCGAAGAATTAGATGTTGCCATTGCTCCTCAATCTGTAACCCTTGTTTTATCTGATGATATTGATATTAGCCGTGGAAATATGATTGTGGGTGTTGAAAATGAACCACGTATTGGCCATGAATTTGATGTTATGTTTTGCTGGTTAAGCTCACAACCAATGGTTCCAAATGGTCGGTATATATTACGTCATACTTCACAAGATATGAAATGTATCATAAAAGAGGTAAAGCATAAAGTAAATATAAACACCATTGAAAATATTACCGATGTAAAAAGTGTTGGCCTTAATGAAATTGGACGAATGACCATTAAAACCATGAAGCCAGTCTTTTTTGATTCATATAAAAAAAATAGAATTACAGGCAGTATCACCTTAATTGATGAAGGCTCGAACAATACTGTTTGTGCGGGAATGATTATATAAGTTGAGAGTTGAAAAAAGAATTCTGGTGTAGGTTTTGCTGCTGGATTTTTATTTCTTTGTACCGACAACGATAACAGATAGTCCTATGTTGCGGAAAACGAAAATATCAAGATATTTTGTAAGTGGTACTAACTTGTTATAAAACTTCATTTTATCTTCTGGTATCATTGGGAATTGTAAAATGCTACCAAATAAAAGCCATCCAATAATACCGAACACATTAAAATACCAAGCATTAGTGACTTCAACACCTTGCCTTTCAATCATATTTTTGAGTATGGGTCGAGTATATCTGCGATAATGTTGCAATTCTGTATCAAACTTATTATAGAGAAGTGAATATGCTGGTGTTAGAATGAGCAAATGACCGCCTGCTTTAAGCATTTTCAATGAGTTTCTTATAGCTAAAGCATCTTGCTCTATATGCTCAATAACATTTAATGAGAAAACAGTATCAAAACGATTTAAATAAGCGGCATACTTTATATCAAAATCAGCATCGACAAGATCAATCGGTTCAATCCCTAAAAGATTTGATTTTGATTCAAAACGTGTGCGAAGGATCTCGCAATAAGATTGCCTAATATCACTAAGAAATATTTTTTTATTGTTATTAATAAAATACTGCGATATATTTCCAATGCCTGAGCCTATCTCCAGAATATCTCCTTGGCAATTTGGCTGAATGACATCATACATCCACTTATTAAAATTATCTGCCGAGGCAATAATTTCAAGCGTGTCTTTGCCTTCACTGTCTTTTTCTTTATATTTAAAAATAGCCATAGTATAATACTCATAACAAATATAGCTAAATTAAGATATTGATACTGCCTAAATTATATGCTAAAATATTATAAACATCTATTTTTGTACCCACCCGCTACATCTAATAAAAATATATAGGTGAGTGAAAAATGAAAACTTAAAATCATATTAGGTGAATTATTGAGGTAAATCATCTTTAGTACTAGCATTTAATAGGCATTATTAAATATTAAACGCATTACTATATATCACTATTCTCAAAAAAATTAATACATTTACTCATACAAACAGAAAACAAGGCTCCGGTGAAAAAGCAAAAACCTCAAAAAAAAGCAACAGTTCAAGCCCATAAGAATGAACCAGCGTTCACTCTTTCGCCGCAAATGTTTGCACTAATTATTACTATTGTTTATACAGCACTAACAATTATTGGCTTGTTCAATCACGAATTATGGCGCGATGAATATCAGGCATGGATGATTGCTGATGAAAGCTCCAGTTTTGCTGCCTTACTGCATAATTACAGACAAGAAGGGCATCCTATTTTATGGCATTTTTTATTGTGGATCGCTTCGGGAATTTATTCTAATCCAGTTTCAATGCAGGTTATACACCTAGTTTTTGCTGGTACTGCAATATATTTATTTAACCGATATGCACCCTTCAATAATATTTTAAAGATATTCTTCACCTTTGGCTACTTTCCATTCTTTGAATATGCCTTAATAAGTCGTAGCTACATTCTAGGTATATTATTTGCAACACTTTTTTGTCTGCTATATAAAGAAGTAAAAAAGAATATGCTTTGGATAGGCATTACACTACTATTATTAGCAAATACAAGTATTTTTGGACTTACCATGGCCGTAAGCTTTTTTGCTTTTATGATTATAGACCTATTTATTATTAAGAGTCGTGATGATATTAAAATAACATATACTCCATTTATAATTGCAACATTCATATTCTTCATTGGCTGTTATGTTTCGGTACTACAGATGATACCGCCCAAAGATTCTAATTTTTCCATCATATATCCAGATGGTTTTGAACTGCGACGATTGCAAGTTACTGTGGCAAGTATGTTTGGTGCATGGGTTCCCATTCCACCATTTACAGACGATGCAGGCAAAACCATTGTTGAGTTTTGGAATAAAAGTTATTTCTGGAAATTCCCTATTTACGAAGATCCAGCCATGGGAACTTGGTTTGTTGTAACCATTATTGCTTTTGTTTTTTTCATGTTAAATTTTATTGATAGACCTGCTGCCTTATTATTATATGTTGGCGGTTCACTTTCTATATTATTTGCTTTATATGTCACGCTCAGGCCATATCAACGTTTTATGGGCTATTTGTTTATTTTACTGGTGCATGTTTTTTGGTTAAGCCATTACGTTAAGAAAATTCAGATTAAACATCATTTAATAAAATATCTTCTTGGCTACCAGAAATTAATACGTTATTCGTTTAGTGTAATGCTTGCCATTGCAATGTTTTGCGGAATATACGCATGGTCTATGGATTATCGTTATCCCTTTTCAAATATTCAAAAAACAGCAGCCTTTCTCAAAAAAGAAAAACTTGATACAAATTTTATATTAGGCGGAGTCGATTATGTTATGTCGCCACTCACCAATATAATACAGAAACCCATATTTTACCCTGAGAGCGATACCTTAGGGACTTTTATTGTGTGGGACAAAAAACGTGCCGCCGCATATCCTTTCGATCAGATATTAAAAAAGGCACAAGATTTAGTTCGACAAGGCCATACTAAATACATTATGATACTTAGTTTAGGCCTTGAAAATAGCCAAACAAAAGAGAAAGTTAAAGAAGGATATTTATCCGCCGACATTCGGGTTCGCCTCATTGAAAAGTTTGATAAACGCTGTATTAGCGAAGATGAGAAGTATTACATATATTGGGTGGAGAAAGTGGTTCCTAACACATTAGCGCCTCAATAATATAGTCAGATATAAAAAATCCTTTAGGAGTAAGGACTATGTGCGATTTATCCATTTCAGCTTTACCCGTACAAATAAATTGCTCCACCTTTTGGCAAATACTCTCCGCATTTTCAGTTCCAAATTCTTTAGTGACAAAGTCCATGTCAATGCCCCACATGGTTCGCAAACCTGTCAATATATATTCGTTTAAGCGCATTTTGAGATCGAGTACTTCAATTTCAGTTGGTACCTGATTTTGTTTTATACTATCAATATACTTTTGATTAAGACTCACATTCCACTGTCGTGAATCACCATTAAACGAATGTGCAGATGGCCCAATACCGATATAAGAATGGTTTTTCCAATAATTAACATTATGCACTGCAAAAGCATTACTACGTGCAAAATTTGATATTTCATATTGAACATAATCATTCACCTTTACAAAGTCGAGCAATAAATTATACTGTTTAATACTCTGCTCCTCGCTTACTGCTTTGATACTCCCTTTTCGTTGGTAATATCCAAACACGGTTCGTTCTTCAATTCCTAAATGATAGGCTGAGAAATGATTTACATTGAGTGCCAATAATGCATCTAAATTCTCTTGCCATTTAGCATCTGTTAAACCAGGTATTCCATATATAAGATCAACAGTGATATTTGAAATTCCTGCTTGTTTTGATAATAAAACGCTTCGTTTAGCATGTTGAGATGAATGACGTCGGTTCAAAAATTTCAAATCATCATCATGAAAAGATTGTATTCCAATGCTGAGTCTGTTTACACCAAGCGCATGTAATGACTGTAAATATTCAAGGTTTAGGTCATCTGGATTAGCTTCAAATGTAAATTCTTTTATTTCTGATAAATCATAAAAGTTCTTTAAACAATTTAGAATAATTTCAAATTCATGAATACTCAAAAGCGAAGGAGTACCGCCGCCAAAGTATAATGTTTCAGGTTTAGAGTCGCTCAAATAGTCTTTTCTTAGCTCAATCTCTTTACACAATGACATTACCATATCCTCCTTGTGTTTTAAACTCGCAGTAAAATGAAAGTCGCAGTAATTACAGGCTTGACGACAATATGGGATATGAATGTAGATACCGGACATTTAAAAAATGATTACAATATGTTTATTTTTTATCTACGAGATTGTTCATAAGACCTTAGTTTTATACTATTATTAACATAGGACTGCTTGCCTATGCTTTTACTGAACTACCTTACAGTCCTATGAAGCCGACTTTAACAATCTCAATTCAAAATAGTTTTAACACTAATATCGAGAAATTTGTTTTCATCATAATAAAATTTATTTTAAATGGTATGATGGTATCTCCAGATCGCTGTTTTTATTATTTTTGTATTTGTGTTTTTCAAACATGGATGTTTCATAATACAATCCTAATAAATGAAATAAAGGATAAACACAAGCTACTCATCTCGCCAATCGCCATTAATTTTTATTAGTTCAATAAGAGCATCCACAGCTTTGTCTTCGGTGAGGTTTCGTTGTACACACTCCTTTCCTTTATACAAAGATATCATACCTGGCGCACCACCCACATAGCCATAATCGGCATCGGCCATTTCACCTGGACCATTTACGATGCAGCCCATAACCGCAATTTTCAAACCTTTTAGATGCGAAGTACGCGCTTTTACTTTTGCTAAAGCATCTTTAATGTTAAACAAGGTACGACCACATGAAGGACAAGAAATAAAATCAGTGCGAGTCAAACGTAAGCGAGCAGCCTGAAGGATGGCAAATGATACAGACAAGATTTCTTGTTGTGTCAAATTACCGTCATTATCAATCCATATTCCATCACCTAATCCATCCACCAATAAAGATCCAAAATCAGCCGCAGCTTTAACTTGTAGTGATTCTAAATCATTTTCACAATAACTACGTTTTAAAATTATTGGACATTTATTAAGATAAGGAATCCAATTTCGTATTTCATAAATATCTTTTCCCGTAGTATTTAAAATGAGTATAGCATTAAAAATAGTAGTAGTAATGGGTATTTCAGATTGGTCATGAATTTCAATAAAACAATTTGTATGTGAAGGAGCATAGGATTTTGCGTCAAATAAATCCCAACGCTTATGGTCATCTAAACGTATAACTTTAAAATCGTCCATTAAGAGATCCGGTTGTAACACAGGGCTATCAAGCATGGGCGCTGTTAAGCATACAACTGGAATATTTGCCCCCCCAATATTCTCAATGGCATTTGAAAAACGTCGTTCATAGGAAATAGGATGTAATGAAATTTCGTTCAGTCTCCTAGTACAATGGTTTGCAATTTTTTTTGCAACTGGAATTTCAATTTCGGGATCTTCGGTAAGCGACACGCGTATGGTATCTCCAATCCCTTCAAGCAAAAGAGTACCTATTCCTAAAGCCGATTTAACTCGGCCATCCTCAGCATCACCCGCTTCAGTAACGCCCAAATGAACTGGAAAATGCATCGCTTCATCATACATACGACGAACAAGTAAACGAGTTGAATAAATCATAACCCGAGTATCACTCGCCTTCATTGATACGACGACATTTGAAAATTCTTCCGATTTGCATATACGAAGAAACTCCATCATACTCTCAACCATCCCTTGTGGTGTATCACCAAAACGCGAAAGAATACGATCAGAGAGCGAACCATGATTAACTCCTATTCTTATTACGCTAGCATTTTCCTTACATTTTTTTATCAAGGGTAATAATCGTTCGCGAATTCGAACGATCTCTTCGGTATATTCAGCATCAGTATAATCTAAAGGACTTGCAGCTTTTTTATCGGTGTAATTACCTGGATTGATGCGTACTTTCTCTACAATAGCAGACGCTTCAAGAGCCACATTCGGATTAAAATGAACATCTGCAACCAAAGGAATATTTATCCCTTTTTGTTGTAGCGCCAATTTAATATTAGAAAGATTTTTTGCTTCAGTTATACCTTGTGTTGTTAAACGAACCATTTGAGCACCCGCCTCAAAACATCGAATTATCTGTTCTACACTTGCATTCGTATCATTAGTGTCCGTACTTGTCATAGTCTGCAAAACAACAGCATGCTTTGCTCCCATTTTTAAATTACCAATACTAATTTCACTCGATTGATATGGTATTTTCATTTAGTGACAAGTTGTAAGTTGTGAGTGTTAATAGCTAATTCATCAGTTCCCATTCAAAGCCTTCTTTTGTATCCTTAATAATAACACCCATAAGGGTCAATTGGTCTCTAATTTTATCAGAGCTTATAAAATCTTTATTTTTTTTAGCTTCTACTCTTATATTCAAAAGTAGTTCAACGAGTTTAGCTGTTAATTCATTATTTTGCCCAGTTTTTTCTTCTGTAACTAAACCAAGAATATCGGTTATAAACAGATTAAAGAGCGTCTTTAAACTTTCAAGATCGGTTGCCGTTATGGTATCTTTTCCATCACGAATACTATTAATAGAGCGCACGCCATCAAATAAATGTGCAATAAGAATTGGGCTATTAATATCGTCATTCATAGCCTCGTGGCATTTATCACTTAATGCTTTAACATCAATAGAAGATATATCTGAAATCTTTAAACTGGATAATAAATTTAAACCTTTCATTAAGCGCTCTAGGCCTTTTTCAGCTGCTTTTAATGCTTCGTTTGAGAAATCGAGAGTGCTGCGATACTGAGCTTGAAGAATGAAAAAACGTATGGTCATTGGGCTATATGCCTGATCTAATAACTTATGATTGCCCGAAAATAAATCGTTTAAGGTAATAAAATTGCCGAGAGACTTACCCATCTTTTGACCATTGATGGTGATCATATTATTATGAATCCAATATTTAACGCTCTCTTTTCCTGTACCAGCAACAGATTGGGCAATCTCACATTCGTGATGTGGAAAAAGCAAATCCATTCCACCCCCATGAATATCAAAAAAATCACCGAGATATTTAGTACTCATAGCAGTACATTCGAGATGCCATCCAGGAAAGCCATCGCTCCATTTACTTGGCCAACGCATAATATGCTCGGGGTTTGCTTTTTTCCATAATGCAAAGTCCTGTGCACTATTTTTTTCTTCTTGTCCGTCTAGTACACGTGTATTACTTTGTAAATCGTCAATCACTCTACCTGAGAGTTTTCCGTAACTATGACTCTTATTATATTTCTCAACATCAAAATAAACAGAACCGTTTTTCGCATACGCAAACCCATTATGAATAATTTTCTCAATTAACTGAATTTGCTCTATTATATGGGCCGATGCGCGTGGCTCAATACTTGGCGATAGCACATTTATCTGAGCCATATTCAAATGATAGTTATTGGTATAGTACTGTACAATCTCCATAGGTTCAAGCTGTTCGAGCCGAGCTTTTTTTTCAATTTTGTCCTCACCAGCATCAGCATCATTCTCCAAATGACCTACATCAGTGATATTTCTCACATAACGCACTTTAAAACCGCTGTAGCGTAAGTATCTAAAGAGCAAATCAAAGGTAATGGCAGGTCGTGCATGTCCCAAATGAGCATCTCCGTAAACGGTCGGACCGCAAACATACATTCCAACATAAGGAGGATTTATCGCTTGAAACAACTCTTTTTTACGGCTCAGTGTGTTATATAACAATATATTAGACATATTCAGCTATTTTCAACAAAAATAGTAATAAAGAAGGATTATACCCTGTAAGATCATTGAAAATTTATGAATACAGCATGCTTTTATACATACAGGGATTAACTTTCAACTAATTCATTTATCTTTAATAAAAATTTTCAAATACATGTCAAAACAATCAAAGGGGCCCAAAAAGCAGCCCGCAGGATTTTCAACAAAATCCACATTAGCCGAAAAGATAGTAGGCATTTTTAGTTCAACCGCACAAAAGACGTTTAACTATAAACAAATTTCAGGTATTCTTAATGTTAAAGATAGCAGCCAACGACAATTGGTCAATAGAATTCTTGAAGAATTATGTGAAAGTAAAGTCATTGAAGAAAGACAAAAAGGCAAGTACAGATTAACAGCCGTACAAGGTTTTGTAAATGGCAAAGTACAAATGACCACCCTCGGTCATGCTTATGTAATTACCGATGCCATAGGGGATGATGTATATGTATCCATAAATAATTTACATCATGCACTAGATGGCGATACCGTTAAACTCCGTTTATATGCTAAACGACTTGGCAGAATGGAAGGTGAGGTAATTGAGATTATTGAACGTGCTCGAAAAACATTTGTGGGAACAGTAAGCGTTTCAAAGACCTTTGCCTTTATGACGGTGGATAGCAAAAAGATGCCACACGATTTATTCATTCCAGCAGCCAAATTAAAAGGCGCCTTAAATGGCCAAAAGGCGGTAGCTCGTATTTACGAATGGCCCGAAGATGCTAAAAATCCATTTGCTGAAATTATTGATGTTCTTGGTGATACGGGGCTTAATACGACTGAGATGCATGCCATTCTTGCCGAATTTGAATTACCTTATAGCTTTCCAGAAAAGCTCGATCGTGAGGCCGATAAAATTAGTGATAAAATTAGCACGAGTGATCTTAAAGAACGACGCGATTTTAGAGGAGTTGCAACCTTTACCATTGACCCTGTTGATGCAAAAGATTTTGATGATGCTCTATCAATGCAAAAAATTGGAGATGATCTTTGGGAGGTTGGTGTGCACATAGCAGATGTAACACACTATGTTCGTCCGGGTGATATGATAGATAATGAAGCTTACGAACGTGCTACTTCAGTATATCTTGTTGACCGTGTAGTACCAATGATACCAGAGCGTTTATCAAATTATATTTGTTCACTTCGTCCCGATGAAGACAAGCTTTGTTTCTCAGCCGTATTTGAAATGAATAGTAAAGCCGAGATCTCAAAGCGCTGGTTTGGAAGGACAGTGATACGTTCAAAACGCCGATTTTCTTATGAAGATGCACAATTAGTAATTGAAAGCGAGCAAGGTGATTTTGCAGAAGAGATACTATCCTTACAAAAGCTAGCAAAAATTCTTCGTGCAAAGCGATATAAAAATGGTTCAATAGACTTTGAACGTATGGAGGTGAAATTTCAACTCGACCCCGCAGGAAAGCCGCTTGGAGTGAAGTTGAAAGAATATAAAGACTCCAATAAACTTATTGAAGAATTTATGTTGCTTGCAAATAAATCAGTAGCAGAATTATTTGCACCTGCAAAAAACTCAAATGATAAAAAACTTTTTGTGTATCGAATACATGATAAGCCAAATCGTGAAAAGCTTGAACAGATAGGCTTTTTAATAAAACGTTATGGCTATCGTTTAGATTTCAGAAGTGAAGAAAAATTAACAGAATCAATAAATGCATTGATTGAAAAAGTGCGAGGCACCAACGAACAAAATTTAATTGAGACATTACTTTTACGTGCCATGGCTAAAGCACGCTATTCTACAGGTAATTTAGGCCATTATGGGTTGGCGTTTCAACACTACACACATTTCACCTCTCCTATTCGTCGGTTTCCTGATATGCTCGTACATCGCTTCCTTGCAAACTATCTTGATCATAAGTTCAGCAAAGAAGAAGATAAGTACGAAAAGATGTGTATTCACGCCTCCGAGATGGAGAAACGAGCAGCCGATGCAGAACGCGCTTCAATAAAATATAAGCAGATTGAATTCATGGGCGACAAAATTGGTCAGATATTTGACGGTGTAATAACCGGAGTGGCACAATATGGATTATTTGTAGAGATCATTGAAAACAAATGCGAAGGCTTAGTTCCAATGGCTGAAATGCCTGATGATTTCTTTGAATATGATGAAACCGTTTTCTCATTAATTGGCCGCAGAACAGGAATTCGTTATCAATTAGGCGATTCTATTAAAGTAAAAGTAGCTCGCACCAATCTTGCAAAAAGGCAGATGGATATGACTTTGGTGGAGGAAAATGATGAGAAATTAAGTCGTCGCGGCGGAGCTGAGAGATCGAAAGGATGAGATTTGACCGGATTTTTAAGATAAAAAAACGGTTATGATTTTGTATCATAACCGTTTTTTACATTAAATATTTTGATTCTGCATATTTGTACACCTAAAATAAGATACTCGCAACTATCAGTCTATCAAAGATATCACGTCGATGTCTGCGATTTAATCTATATGCAAATTCATCGAGATAATTCTGAAGGTACATTCCTTTAATCTTGTG
>JBBRXJ010000076.1:0-17389 GCA_038248505.1 Bacteroidales bacterium | reverse complement strand
AATCTTCGCTGAAAACTCGTTTCCGACGTTCTGATTCACTAAGTTTAAATTCTTCTCTTGTTGCCATTTTTTTCCAGTTTAAAATGATTTTTTAAGTCTTTAAAACGGTCAACATATTTCAGGCACCGACAGTGTCCATCACTAATCAATTCTCACTCGTCACTCCTTCGGCGGATCTTTTCTAACAAGTCACTCAACATCTCTCTTCACTAATATTATTCTCCAATAATTTTTACAAGGGCACGTTTGCATCGTTTGCCATCTAGTTCATAATAGAAAACTTGTTCCCAAGGGCCAAAATCTAGGCGGCCACTACTTATTGCAACTACCACTTCACGTCCCATAATCGTTCTTTTTAAATGTGCATCAGCATTATCTTCAAAACCATTATGTGCATATTGATTATAAGGTTTTTCGGGAGCCAATTTTTCGAGCCATTTTTCGTAATCTGAATGTAGGCCTGGTTCATCATCATTTATAAAGACGCTAGCAGTTATGTGCATTGCATTGCATAGAAGTAGTCCCTCATTGATACCACTCTCGGCAATACATTGTTCAAGTTTTTTTGTAATGTTTATTATCTGTCTGCGTCGATCGGTTTTAAACCAAAGTTCTTTTCTGTATGATTTCATTGTCTTTGTTTTATATAAAAATAGTAGATATTAAATTTAAATGATGAATTTCTAAAAAAAAATAACGCACCTTTTTTATCTAAAATAGTTTGCCGAGAGTTAATTATATATATATTTGTTTATTCATTCATTGAATGAACTAACACTATTTTAACATGTTAAAAAGTAAAAAAATCGACCTTAAAGAGCATAGTCACAAGGTAGTACTTGACTTAATACGACGTAATGGCCAATTATCAGGGGCTGAAATAGCTCGGAGAATTGGGATGCAACCGTCTTCTATTCATTATATTCTGCAATCTCTTAAAGATCATGATCTTACTCAGATTGCATCAACCGGAGAGTCAACAAAACAAGGTGGTAAGCCACCAATGTTATGGGAATTAAAAAGAGGTCAGCATCATTTTTTAGGTGTTGAGGTTTTACGAACAAGTATTCGTATGGTGATGCTTGATTTGTCATCAGAAGAGTTAGCTCGTGATGAGGTATTGATAGAAGGTATTATTGGTGACCCAGCAAGTTTTATTAGCGAACACATAAAACAGTTTATTAAAAAAAGCAAAATTAAAGAGACATTAGTTGGCTGTGCTATTGCAGTAACAGGGCTTGTAGACAAAGAAGGAACATCTATTGTATATTCGCGTGAGTTGAATTTAAAAAATTATGCATTAGCAAAGAACGTACAAAAAATTATTTCACAACCAGTAATTGTTGTTAATGATGCCAATGCCGGCGTGGTTGGATATAATTGGTTTAACAAAAAAGCCCCTCTCACCAATACAATCTATCTTAACATTAATATGAATTCGAGTGATATTGGTGCTGGTTTAATATTAGGCGATAAATATCATACGGGTAGAGCTGGTATTGCGGGTGAGTTTTTAGAATCACTACCCTCCATTACAACTTTGTTTTCAGAAGGGATGGATCGCTTGGGCATTTCATTTCCAATTGTTGAACGCTTTAATGAGAAAGATTATATTCGCATGAAAGATGTATTAGAATCATTTACTCAGGGATGCAAAATTTCAGAATATATTTTGAAACAGGAAGCCGCTTTTTTGGCTCATGAAATGTGTCGTCTTATTGCTCTAATTGATCCTGATACATTTGTTATAGGCGGCGATGCAACAGAAACACGTGTGTTACTAAATGATTTTACCCTGCCAGCTATTGAAGTGGAGTTAAGTGAGAAATTTCCAATTCCAATGCAATTACCTCCTATTGTATTTTCTGAATTTGGACGTTATGCTTCCGCCTTTGGAGCTGCTGCTTTATTAATGCAAAAACAAATTAACCCTTAATTATGATTTATGATAGCAATAACTAAAACTAGCGGGAGGCTTATATCCATTGATGCCCTCAGGGGCTTTGATATGTTTTGGATTATGGGAGCCGATATGATTTTTAAAATACTTTTTACCATAGTTGGTAACGAAGGAATGGTTAATCAATTTAGACATGTTGAATGGAATGGCTTTCGTTTTTACGATCTTATTTTTCCATTATTTCTATTTATTGCAGGTATAAGTATTTCATTCTCGGTTGGCAAAAAAACAGAAGATGGTGCAGGTAAAACAAAAATTCTCCTCACAGCTCTTAAGCGTTGTGCAATATTATTCTTTTTAGGACTTATAAATAATGGTTTACTAGACTTGAACTTCGAAAATATGCGTTGGCCAGGTGTATTGCAGCGTATAGCTATTGCAAGTTTTTTAGCAACTCTATTAGTATTGTATTTATCTCGCCGTTGGCAATTTATTGTTTCTGTATCTATATTATTATTGTATTGGTTAGCTCTAATGTTATTTTCAGCACCCGGTTTTTTACCTGGTGATTTAAGTATGGAGGGAAATTTTGTTTCCTATCTTGATAGAATTTTTATTCCAGGACGATTTTGTTGTTATGTATTTGGGGATAATGAAGGTTTGCTGAGCACACTACCTTCTATTGTTTCTGTTCTTTCTGGCGTGTTTACCGGAAATTTGTTGCGCTCATCTATCGCATCAAATAAAAAAATGAAAATGCTTATTCTCTCAGGATTATTTTTAATTCCTCTTTCATTACTATGGAATATCGTTTTCCCAATTAATAAAATGTTATGGTCAAGTTCTTTTGTTCTGCAAACAGCCGGTTGGAGTGTATTACTCGTTGCGCTTTTTTATTGGATCATTGACCTTAAAGGCTGTCAAAAATGGGCATTCCCATTTATTGTAATTGGGATGAATCCGATCTTTATATATGTAGCACAAGACCTTGTAACCTTTGGTATTTTTAGCGATGTATTGGTGCATGGCTTTATTAATAATCTAGGTGAGTGGACAAAATTATTTCATGAGATGGTAACACTTAGTTTAAAATGGCTATTACTCTATTTCTTATTCAGACAAAAAATATTTTTAAAAGTATAAAAAATCAATATTTATGATAACAAAATATAATTCCGAAAGTAAACTCGAATCATGGTTAACTCATGGTTCAGAGCAACACTCATTGGATACTTCTACAGAGCACATCAAGGTAATAACGTATGATAATTATATTTTACTAGGACAAGCAACTGCACTGCGATTTATTGAGTGGTGTTGTTTGAATCCGGGTGGTATGATTGCATTACCAACAGGGAAAACACCTGAGTTTTTTATGAAATGGGTTCAATTTTATTTAGAGAATTGGGATCAGGAACAGCGAAATGGGCTCTTAGGTAAAGCTGGCATATGTTCAAAAAAGCCAGATATGAAGTCATTTGAGTTTGTACAGCTCGATGAATTTTTCCCTATTGATTCTCATCACGAACGTTCATTCAGATATTTTGTTGAGAAATATTATATTGGTGGATTTGGTTTTGATATTAACAAAGCAATGCTTTTTGATACCTATAATATTACGGAATCGCGAAGAAAAATAGTAGGTTTTGGCCAGAACCTAGAAGAGATATTTCCGGATGGACGCATTGATTTGTCGCTTCGTATAAAACATCCATCGAATAAAACGGAGGAGTTACAGAAGCGCACAATAAAAATGTTTGATCAGTTATGTGAAGATTATGAAGAGCGAATTCGTTCAAAAGGTGGAATTGGCTTTTTTCTAGGAGGTATTGGTCCAGATGGTCACATTGCCTTTAATGTTCGTGGTTCGAGTCATCACTCACATACACGCCTTACAAATATTAACTATGAAACGCAAGCCGCTGCAGCATCCGATTTAGGTGGAATAGAAACAGTGCGAAAGAAAGCTGTTGTAACTATTGGGCTTGAAACTATTACATACAATCCATCTGTAGTTGCATTAATTATTGCTGCAGGGGAATCAAAATCGCAAGTTATAGCTGATGCTATAGAAGGAAAACCCGCATTAGAATATCCAGCTTCAGTTTTACAAAAAGTGCCTAATGCTCGTTTTTATTTGA
The DNA here is from genome assembly GCA_038248505.1 of Bacteroidales bacterium. Classification (GTDB taxonomy): domain Bacteria; phylum Bacteroidota; class Bacteroidia; order Bacteroidales; family JBBRXJ01; genus JBBRXJ01. The sequence goes on along the minus strand of JBBRXJ010000076.1, from coordinate 13,348 downwards.
CGAATGGTGCAGCATCAAAATTGAGTGAGCGCAAAAAACAATTGTTGGTAAAACGATGTGTAAAAGATGATGCAACTATTGATAGACTTGTTATAGATGGTGCCATAGAGCAAGAAATGTCGCTGATGGAAGTTGTGAATCAGGCAAAAGGGACACCTCAAAATGAGAAATGGATTTTAGCAGAACAGCTTAGTGAAAAGAAGCTAACACAACTGGCTCAAGAAAGTTTTAATAGGTTAACAAATAAAATTGAATCGGGTTTGCATGTACCAAAAAACAAACGTTTTATGCATACCGCTCCTCATCATGATGATATTGAGTTAGCTTATTTCCCATTATTGCATCACTTAGTGCGCTCAGAATTTAATGATAATCATTTTGTTTATTGCACTAGTGGCTTTACCGCAGTAACTAATGATTATGTTCGAGTAAATTTGAATAATTTAAGTCATTTTATACTATCTTGTCGTATAGGCCAAAAGACTGGAGTATCTGCTACATTAGATTCATCGCGAATGTGGGATGACATTACGGGTGCCTTAAATGCTATTGCACAACAAAGTTTAGAGGAGCAAGATATGTTTATTGCTTCTCGTTTAGCTAGACAGTTATCAGGCTATTTAAAAACAAAAGACATTGACAAGATTCAGCAGTTTGTTACCGAGCAGGCAGAAATTTTAAGTAGAATTGATCCCGGAAATAGAGAGCCAGAAGTTATACAAATTATAAAAGGATGGATTCGTGAGTTTGAAGCGGAACTCGTTTGGGCGCATTTTGGTATAGGACTCGATCATGTGAGTCATTTACAATTAAAATTTTATACGGGTGATATTTTTGTAGCCTATCCCGATTCAAAACGCGATGTAGAACCAATTACCGAATTACTCGAACGCATTAAACCAACCGTTATTAGTTTAGCGCTTGATCCTGAAGGAAGTGGACCCGATACGCATTTTAAAGTTTTAGTAGCTTTAGCACAAGCCATTGAACAATATGTTGAGAAGCACAAAGATTTGAATGTACGCGTTTGGGGATATCGTAATATATGGTCGAAATTTCATCCTTCCGAAGTTTCAATGATAGTGCCTGTTTCATTGAACTCATTTGCGGTCTTACATGCCATGTTTAATAATTGTTTTATTAGTCAGAAGTCGGCTTCATTCCCTAGCTATGAATATGAGGGAACTTTTAGTGAGTTAGCACAAAAGATTTGGGTAAATCAACATAAAGATTTGATCACACTAATGGGACGCGAATTTTTCTATGACAGTCCAAACCCTATGATGCGACGCTCCTACGGCGCGCTATATTTAAAAGATATGAGTTACCATGAATTTGCAGAGGAGATAAAATTTATTGGAAGAATGTTGGATGAGAAGAAGGGTTTGAAAGAGATTTAACTGAAGTATGAATTGATTACAAGCCGCGGCTTAGATGAGGCCGTAAAGGATTAGAGAAAGTGAGATTTAGGCAAAGAGATTATTAAAAAATAGATTGAGAGTTCAGATAATTTTATTAAACACATTAAAAAATGAACAGAAGAACTGCATTAAAAGGCTTGGGCATTGGATTTGCAGGAGCCGTAATTGGGCAAAATGAATTATTAGCTACTGAGCAAACGATTAAAATCAATTATGCTCCATTGAATCTGAATCGACCCATTGATTGTATTGTTATAGGAGCAGGTAATAGAGGCAACACCTATGCGCGCTATGCAACAATACATCCTGACGAGATGCGTATGGTTGGTGTGTCAGACATTCTAAAAAATAGACGCGATGCTTTTGCTATTAATTATAAAATAGAGGATAAAAATATTTTTAAAACATGGGAAGATGTTTTTAAAATTCCTAAGTTTGCTGATGTGGTTATTATTTCAACACCTGACAGACTGCACTATGGAGCCTTTATGAAGGCGATTGCTATGGGCTATCATATTTTGGTAGAGAAACCAATGGCCGTTACACAAGAGAATTGCGAGGGTATGCGTGATGCACAGAAAAGAGCGGGAACTGTTGTTGCTGTTTGTCACGTATTGCGTTATACACCTTATTTCCGAAAGTTAAAAAAGGTAATTGCTTCTGGTAATATTGGTGATATTGTATCCATTAATCACCTTGAGCCTGTAGGATATTGGCATATGGCACATAGTTATGTTCGCGGAAATTGGAGAAATATAGAATTATCGAGTCCCATTATTTTAGCAAAATCGTCGCATGATTTAGATATATTACGATGGTTAATTGATAAACCATGTACATCTCTCTCAGCAAGTGGATCGTTGGTTCAATTTAAATCATCGAAGGCACCTATTGGAAGCACTATGCGATGTACGGAGGGTTGTGCAGTAGAGAAAGAGTGTCCATACTCAGCTCTTAAATTGTATTTAGATATGAAACGTTCAGGATGGCCTGTGAGCGTAATAACGGATGATTTAACTTATGAAGGTAGGCTAAAAGCTATACGTGAAGGGCAATATGGTCGTTGTGTATATCATTGTGATAATAATCAACCCGATCACATGGTAATGAATATCTCTTTTGGTGAAGATATACATGCAAGTTTTACCATGTCTGGTTTTACAGCTGCTGGTGAAGGTAGGCATACACGAATAATGGGAACGATGGGTGAAATTGTAGGTGATATGTATAAAGCAGAAGTGCGTAATTTTAGAACAGGAACGGTTGAATCAATTTCTATTAATGAAGGAGAGATGACAGCTGGTGGTGGACACGGTGGCGGCGATTATAGTTTAGTACGCGATTTTTTACAAGCAGTAGATAAGAATGATCCTTCGTTAGTGGTATCTGGTATAGCTGATTCGGTTGAAAGTCATGTGATGGCTTTTAGAGCCGAGAGTAGCCGACTAAATGGTGGTCGGGTTGAAAAGATATAATTCATAAAATATAATTCATAAAAGAGCTCTGATGCTCACAAAAAATCTAAATAATAAAACTATGAAACGTACAATAATCCTAACAGTCCTATTTCTAACATTTTTATTCAAGACGTCAGCAACAGATGCTACGCTGAATTTAATTCCCGCACCATACAAACTAATAATGAAAGACGGCGTGTGCAAATTATCAAACTCGTGTTGCATCCGCTATGATGCAAAAAGTGACAGTTTAAAAAGTATTGCAGAATTTGTTCAACAATATCTGAGTGCTGCTGGATGTAGTGCAGTTAGTATAAATGCATCGCAAGTTTGTGCATCGCAAGTTACCCTTCGAATAATAAAAACAGACACTCTTGGTAAAGAAGGATATTTGATGAATATTCATGCCAAAGGTGTTGATATAATGGCAAGCACCTGTCATGGATTATTTTATGGAATACAATCTTTGCGTCAGTTGACTGCCGTTTATAAAGGAAATATTCCATGCGCACAAATTTATGATAAACCTCGCTTTGTATGGCGTGGTATGCATCTTGATGTTTGTCGTCATTTTATGCCCACTGAATTTGTAAAAAAATATATTGATTATATTGCCATGCATAAGATGAATACTTTTCATTGGCATTTAACCGATGATCAGGGATGGCGTATTGAAATAAAAAAATATCCCGAACTAACAGCAAATGCAGCATGGCGTAAAAGTACTGTTATTGGACATCACAATGATCGTCCATGGAAATATGATACCATACGTTATGGTGGATTTTATACACAAGAAGAGATAAAAGAAATTGTTGCATACGCTACTGCACGTTATGTAAATGTTGTGCCAGAAATTGAATTGCCAGGTCATGCACAGGCTGCGATATCTGCTTATCCATGGTTGGGATGTAGGCCTGATACCATTATTGATGTTCGTCGTCAGTGGGGAGTTTCAACATTTATTTTTAATGTAAACGATAGTGTTTTTTCATTTTTAGAAAATGTGATGGATGAAGTTTTAACTTTGTTTCCATCACCATACATTCACGTGGGAGGTGATGAGGCATTGAAAGATCAGTGGATTGCCTCGCCATATATTCAAGCAAAAATTAAGGAGCTGGGATTAAAGGATGAGCATGCATTGCAAAGTTGGTTTATACAACGCATGGAAAAATATATTAATTCGAAGGGACGAAAAATTATTGGCTGGGATGAAATTCTTGAAGGTGGTTTGGCACCAAATGCTGCAGTAATGTCTTGGCGTGGTATGCGAGGCGGTATTGAAGCTGCAAAGCAGAAACATTATGTGGTAATGACTCCTGGTTCCAATTGTTATTTTGATTCGTATCAAGGATTTTATAAAGAAGAACCTCTTGCTATTGGTGGATTTTTAACCCAAGAAGAAGTGTATAATTTTGAACCTATTCCACGCGATTTGACTATTGAAGAGCAAAAATATATTTTAGGTGCCCAGGGGAATGTATGGACTGAATATATTTTAAACGGAGCACATGTAGAATATATGATTTTCCCACGAATGACAGCACTTTCAGAAGTGTTGTGGACCCCCGCAGAATTAAAGAGTTGGAGTAGTTTCTCAAAACGTATGGCGCTTGTTGTGAAGTGGCATAAAGGACTTGGAATTAATGTGAGGGATAAGGGAATTTGTGAGTAGCTTATTTTTCTTAGGATTTGTTATCTTTGCATTTGACGAGGTATACTGCAGATGAAAAAACCGACGAAAAAATTATTGTGATGATTATTTTTTTATAATTAATAATAATTTAGTAAAATGAAATCTACATTATTTAATTTGGGAACTTTAATTATTTTATCGCTTGTTTTATTTAGTTGCGCTAAGGATAATAATATACGAAAGGATAATAAAATTGGACTTGATCCAATCGGTGTATTTTTAGCAAACCATGAACAGGCTACAGGAATTGAAGAATGGAAAATTGATAGATGGAAGCGTGAAATTGGAGACATGAAAAAAATGGGGGCACAAACAATTTGGTATTTGCCCATACAGTTTGGACAAAGGTCAAAAAAAGATTTTGAGGTTAACTCAGAATTTTGGACTTTACAAAAAGATATTTGTAAAGCCTTAATAGCGGAGAAAATGGAAGTAGGGATTTATATTGGTTATAATGATATATTTCCTGAGACTTTTAACGAACATCCTGAATGGGCAGCCTTACATGGCAAATATGGGATGGAAGCGGCTCATGTATGTCCTTCTAATGACGATGCAAAGAATCAGATAATGTTATTACGCAAAAAGGTTTTTCAAGAATTACCTCGTATCGATTATTTAATTTCTCCAATTACTGATTATGGAGGTTGTTCTTGTGAAAAATGTGCTCCTCTACCAAATACTTATATTCGCATATTAAAAGAGTTAGCAGATAGTTGTCGTAAATATCATCCGGCTGTAAAAATAGTTGCTGCTGGTCATGTTGTTAACTTAGCAGAAGGAGATATGTTGCGTAAACTTATTAAAGATGCAGAATGGATTGATATGGTTGCCGATATACCACGTGGGGTTAAGCCAGTAATTAAATACTATATGTATCCTGAAATTACCATGATTAATGGATGGGGCGCTTATGGTCCTACTCCTCGAATAAAAGATATAAAAAATGCGTACTCTAATGATTATAAAAACATATCAGGCTCAGTAAACTACTCTGAAGGCATTCATGATGATATCAATCGTTTTGCAGCACTCAAATTTGCACAAAATCCAGATAGATCGGCATATGAAGTAGCTTTTGAATATGCCCATGATTGGCTTAAATTAGATGAGCAGAATGCAAAAGTTGTTGCTGAAATTATTTTAGGATTGGGAACAGATATTCCAAGAAATAGAGATTATGCCGGATATAATGATGGAGTAACAAATCCTTTAGCTGATCAACGCTTAAAAACTTTAATTGAAATTCGTAATAAAAATAGTTTCATTTGCAATAATTACCGATATTGGTTGTTGACCTATAGAGCAATTTATGAATGTTTCGCTACCAATGATGGTGAGCTTAGCGTTGAAAAATTAGATAGCGAGTTGCTTTATGTTCGGGCTGAATTAACTCGATTAGAGCCAGAATACGGGAAATATTTGAACTCAATTTCAATCTATAAACGACCTGAAATGTGCCCATGGAATTGGCCAAGAACATTTAATGCTGCTTTTAGGAGAGAGAATTCATTTTAAATTTCGGCCTTATTGGGAAAATCCATTTGTGCGTCGCAACCTTTTCGGTAAAATGATAGCAAACATTTGGCTGCGACCTATTGCCAGTATTGCTATAATAACAATTCTAGTATTCTTGGTTTGCTGAGTTTAATAAACGATAAGAATCAACCTTCGATTCAAAGCACAAACGTGCATAAATTTCATTCTATTCAAATAAGTATTCAAATATTTTTTTGTTTTATGTAAGTCAACAACAGATTGCATTTTCGTTCTATACGAAAATATAATTTGTGTAATTAACCCAGATTATGCAATGGGAATTTCATAATCCGCCATAAGAGCCGATTACACTTCGTTACATCGGGATTAACCGCAAGGGCTACTAAATATCAAACATACTAGACTTTAGCGCGTTTCACTTCTAAAGTCTAATTGCGGATTAATTTTGAAATTTATTTTTACAGGCGAATTATTAACCTAAAAATAATATTTTATAAAACGGACATCCATAATGGTATAGGTAGTGTTGATGGAAGTCTTAGTGCGTTATAAATGGCTATAAAATGCGAAAATATAACCTATTGAATTTAAGATATAAGACTAAATTAGATTAGCATAGACCAACTACTTAAATTGACTAGGGGACAGAAGATTTGGGTTTTGAATCCCTCCGTGGTCACTTAATGAAAAAGCCACTTAGAATTAAAAACTCTGAGTGGCTTCTAAAATTTGCATATATACCAAACTTATTTCTAAATAGAAGTCCAAATGCTATTTAGAAATTTAGAGTGGCAAATGCCGTTATTAGATGTTTTTAGAGCAAATGAGTGTGGCAAAATTTGTACTCTAATTACATATTTACAAACGGTATAAAATCGTTTTAGATGCAAATATACATGTAAAACTGAAAAAGGGATTTTTTACACATTTTTAAAATTGCATTACTGACTCAACATTATAATTTTATGTAACGGAGATACTAAAAAAAATGTTGGCGGAAAGCATACAAATAGGCTGAATAAATAATAGCATTCTCAATTTAAACAAAAACGCCCCTTATCACTACAATAAGAGGCGTTAGGAAAACTTATGAAAAACTACTATCTTTTTATTACAAACTTCTCGCTACCCGAATCCGTTTTTAATATATAAAGACCACTACTAAGATTACTCAAATTAACCTCAGCGACGCTTGAATTAATATTATTTAAGTCCATTTCTAATGTACCTGTGATTGAATAAATCTGAATATTTCCTATAATCGAAGTTGATTCAATTAATATATTATTCTCTGATTCCACAAAGTTGGGATAAATCTTTAGTGTTTTATTTGATGTTCTTGCAAGCGATTCAATACTCGTAGGTGTTGCCTTTGTAATAGCAATTATCTCCTGATAAAGAGACACAAATAAGGTATCATAGGTTTTATTAAAGCACATTGCTTTAGGCATACCAATGATTGAAAGTTCGTTATTTGCTACAAAAGAAAGATTACCATTGCTAATCCAACCTCTTCCGGTTCCGCAAATTGTTGTAACAGTACCATTCGGTAAAATTTTTCGTATCCTATTGCCATAAAGAGTATCAGCAGTAACACCTTTGTCTGAAACATATAAGGTACCATTATTATCAATCTCAATACCGCCTGTATAATAAAAGCGAGCTGCCGTTCCCCGTCCATCTGCAAAACCAATAGTATTTGTACCTGCCAAAGTACTTACAGTCTTTGAAGAGATATCAATTTTGCGAATACAATAATTATTAAAGTCACACACATATAATGTGTCAGAGTTTAAACTAAAAACCATTCCACTACCAGTTGGATTATTTGCAATATTTCCCACCGAAAAATTAAACAGTGCAGCGGTACCAATTCCATCCACATATCCTTTGTTATTACCTCCAGCAATTACACTGCGTATTTTAGTTGTTAAACTTATACTTGATATTATTGGATTTCTACCGTTGTCTCCGCCCAATTCCATAACAAAAATATCACCGGTTGATGGTTGTACTTTAATGGATTGTGGGTAAATCCAACTATCGTTATAGAATTCACTTATGGTACTATCTGAAAATCGAAATTTAAATATTTTCCAATCGCTAGCTGAAGTTGTTGTATAATAAAGTACAGTATCAAGATTAGAAAGTGATAAACCACGAACCTTGTTATGTGTGACAATTAGATTATAAGCAATACCATTTGGCTTTACTTTTTTAATAACACTATCATAGGTAGCATACAGATTGTTTGCTTGATCAATATCCATAGACCATGAATCTCCAATTCCTGAAATTTTTAATTTGGTTTTGGAATACTCTTGCGCTGAGAGTAGATTGAAAAGACATGCGCATACCATTAGTAAAATTTTTGTTTTCATAAATATTTGTTTTAAGTTTTCAATTAATTATTGTATATATCTATATTAAAAAAACCACTAAATTTCGTGGTATAAAATTGAATGCCATCTTTATTTTTTTTAGGTTTAAGTACTCTAAGTTAGTATGAGTTTTTAATCTATAATTTGTTTTATAGAAACTAAAGATCATTTTGCATGAATGCCTTTGTTTACGGCTTATTCATTTATTTATCATCTATCCTCTTTTAATATAACTTGACCTGATCATTCATAGGTCACATATGATTATGTCTCTGTCTTTGTATTCATTAGGTCACGGACATGACCAATATCTCTTATTTATAAGTTCTATTATAATTTGATACTGGAAATGAATGAATAAAAGAATTTGATATATTTATAAAAACTTAAAACCAATGAAATACCTTCTATTCTATTCACTAAGCATAATTGGCAGTTTCGCCTATAGCCAAAGTAAAAATATTGCTAAAAATGATATTCCACAGAATAACCTCATTCAATATATAAATCGAATGATAGGCACGGCCAAGTACGGCCATACGTTTCCCGGAGCCACCATGCCATTCGGGATGGTTCAGCTAAGTCCGGATACCGATATAGAAGGATGGGATTATTGCAGCGGTTATCACTATGAAGATTCCATTATTATGGGTTTTTCGCATACTCATTTAAGTGGTACTGGCGATCGCGATTTGGTGGATGTATTATTGATGCCCTCCACCGGAAAACTTCAATTAGAAAAAGGAAATAAATTTAAACCTGATTCAGGCTTTTGCAGTCGCTTTAGTCATAAAGATGAATTTTCAGAACCTGGATACTACTCAGTATTATTAAAAGATTATGACATTAAAGCTGAGTTGACAGCAAGTACTAGAGCAGGTTTTCACCGATATACTTTTTATAAAGATGATACGGCAAATATAATTCTCGACTTAACACATCTAATTAAAAAAAAAACGGCAAAAGTCATTTAGTCCTCCGTAAATATTTTAAATGATAGTACCATAATCGGCTACAGAGAAACAACCGGATGGGCAAAAACGCGTTTTGTATATTTTGCCATTCGTTTTTCAAAACCTTTTTTAAATGGAAATGTTATTAATGATGGTAAATTCAATGGACTTGATGGTTATGGGCAAAACATAAAAGCATATGTTCGATACAACGTAAAAGCAAATGAAGTGCTAATGATAAAGGTTGGAATATCAGCTGTGAGTATAGCGGGAGCCTTCAATAATCTTTATACAGAAATTCCGCATTGTGATTTTGAGAAAACAAAAAATGAAACACAGATTGCATGGAATAATATACTGAATAAAATTATAATTCAAACTCCTAATTTAAAAACCAAAATCAATTTTTACACATCACTCTACCATAGTTTTATTGCACCCAATACTTTTATGGATGTTGACGGACAGTATGCCGGCATTGGGCAAAATATATTTAAAGATACAACCTTCACCAATTACTCCACCTTTTCATTATGGGATACTTATAGGGCGCTTCATCCTTTATACACTATTATTATTCCTGAAAAAACGGATGACATGGTGCGCTCTATGATTGAGCACTACAATCAAAACCCATATAAATGCTTACCGATATGGAGTTTGTGGGGTAACGAAACCTATTGCATGAGTGGTGTACATTCCATTCCTGTCATTGCTGAGGCTTACTTAAAAGGTATTCATTCAAAATATGATCCTAAGGAAGCATATGAGGCGATGAAAAATAGTACTAATCGGTGGACTTCTGACTTCGAACAATTAGGTTACTCTCCACAAAAAGGTAAAGCCAACTCGGTCTCAAATACCCTTGAACAAGCGTTTGATGATTATGCCGTAGCAATGATGGCTAAGAATATGAATGATTCGAAGAGCTATTCAATATATTTAAAACGATCAGAAGCATTTAAAATACTGTATGATAGTACACTTCAACTCATGCGTCCGAAAAATGAAAAACAAGAATGGATGACACCGTTCAAACCCTCATTAAATATAGGCTTTTCAGAGGGCAATAGCTACCAGTACACCTTTCATGTACAACAAAATATTCAGGCCTTAATGCAGCTGATGAATGGTAAAATACCATTTGAAAAACAACTCGACAAACTATTTAACATGCCTATAGATTCACAATTCATTGCCCTTTATCCTGATTTTAAAAATGGAAATATTGGATTTTACGTGCATGCCAATGAACCTTGCAATCACATACCCTATTTGTATAATTACACCAATTCGCCATGGAAAACTCAGAAATATGTAACAGATATTTTAACTAATTTCTATGACACCATACCCTCCGGAATAACGGGGAACGAAGATTGTGGTCAGATGTCAGCTTGGTATATATTTAGTGCCATGGGATTTTATCCTATTGATCCGGTAAGTTGCATGTATGATTTAGGAAAACCGATTATTGAGAAAACAGTAATAAACGTAGAAAACGGTAAAACATTTGTGATATTAGCCAAAAATTTATCGTCGAAGAATATTTATGTTAAAGCGGTAAAATTAAATGGCAAGGAATTAAGCATTCCGAAAATATCTCATTCAGATATCATCAATGGCGGTCAATTGGAATTTGAAATGACCGCATACCCATCTAAATAAAAATCACAAGAAACGTCCTCTTAATCTGGCAAATATTGCATATATAACTACTTTACAGTATGTTGTAAAGTAATCCCTTGCCAATATTAAAGACGCAATACCCTAAATATTGGAGGTTGTATTCGAGTAAAAATCATTGCAAATACAGAGAATTTTATATCTTTAACCCTATCCTTTTAAGCAGGTATTAAGATTTTACTACTAAATGGAATCACTGTTAATTTACAAATCATTCCAAAATGAGCGAATATTATTATATAGAGAAATCAAAGCAGCAAATACAAGCAAAAGAAAACTGGGAACATTGGAGTAAATGGACGCATTATAATTTCGAACGATTAGCAAAAAACATATTTGATTCGACTCATATAATGTTAGGGGTTAGCACTCTCAAACGCTATTTCGTAAAAACCAATGCCTCCATTACAAGCTTCAATCCTCAAATGGCAACTAAACATGCTATTGCAAAATATTTGAGATGTATTGATTGGGAAGACTTTAGAAAACAAAATAGCATACATGAGAATAAAGAATCAGGGGAGACAAAATCAAAAATACCGATCAAATCAAAGTATAAAATAGCTGCTACGTTATTTATAATTGCGCTCATCGGATTAACGATTTATTTTATTGCAAACAATAAAAATATAATAATTCCATTAACTGTAGATAATTCAGTAGCTGCCTGTCCTTCAACCATAATCTTCAAATACAATATAAAAGATATTAATGAAGACAGTGTATTTATTTCATTTGGACGAAAAGCTATTCGCTTATTAGAAAAAAAGGATAGTACCATTGCTCATAGTTATTTTATTCCGGGTTATTACACAGTTTTTATTTACAGCAAAAAGCGTGAATATGCCACCGTAAACGTTTTGATTACAAATTCAAGCTGGAATGGCTACCTAAAACTGGAAGGTGAATACTATACTCAAATTAAAAATTGCATTTTGGATTCAACATTAAAAATAGATGAAACTGAGATACCTGAAAAAATGTTGGCGGAAAATTACCAAACCGAATTTATGCTTTTTAACAAGCTAAACGTAAGTCTGGATAGTTTAAAAATTGAAACACGAATAAAATGCAATTATAAAGATCCGAATCAGTTCTTTTGCAATATAGCATCTATTAAGCTTTTTGGAGATAATGAAAATTTAAGAGTTGGCTTTACTGACAAGCATTGTTTTGATTTTAGTTATTTTTTAGTGGCAAATAATTCATTAACCGGAGATCAAAAAAAAGAATTAGGATTTGACCTTAACACTTGGCACGATGTCGCTATTGAAATAAAAGACCAAATGGCTATTCTTTTATTAGACAAGAAAGAGATTAAGAGAATTCAGTATAAACTGCCCATGGGAAAATACAAGGGAATATTTTTTAGCTTTACAAAAACAGGTGCTGTTGATTATGTAAGAATATTCAAAAAAGGAGAAGAAATTTACACGAATGACTTTAATTTAAAAAAATGAAACCAATATTCGTGCATAGCACATAGATCATAGTGTCTTCAGAAAACAAATAGAATTTCACTTTCATACTGAAAATTCAGAATACGCTTGCCGAAGGCTATCTAAGATTGATTGCGAAGCATTTCATAATTTGCATACCAATTTTCAAGGAAATGTTCACCTAATTGCAATAGAAAATCCCTCTTTAGATATTGATGAATGGATACTTTTTGTATATTAGAATAATAGAAACCAAACTACTACTATTTATAAATTCTAAATTAATCGTTGAAACGTATTTAGACAAGCCGTTTACTAAAAAAAGATACTATAGCTCAAATACAGATTCTTTAATCAACAAGGGAAGTAGATAACATCAAATTTACAATGGCTGAAAAAAGCTAGTTTGTGCTGACAGATTCAACTGTTAAGAAACGTTCTAAAAATGCTTTGTATATAAACTATTTGGCGAGATGCTATACCAAATAGAATCACATCACTATAAAAGCAAACAATAGCTAAATAATTAGCTACAATCTGATGCCAAATTGCAAAAAAACCGCAACAATGCCTCTTTATAGTTCTGTATTTATAACACTTATATTGTGACTAAGAGATGAACAAGTAATAATATACCTTTGAGACAACAAGTAAATCATAATGATAGTATCCCCAGAAGTCGCAGACATAACAAAAAAACATTATAATTAATTATAAATAAATTAGTTATGTCTTTGACAGTATCACCTAAAAGGTGATATTTGCAACAGCAACAGCAAATAAACTATCCATGGATAAAATCACACAATCTT
>JBBRXJ010000075.1:0-17587 GCA_038248505.1 Bacteroidales bacterium | reverse complement strand
GATAGATGTGTCCAAATGTGAAATATAGCCTAGACAAAGGCAAAAATAACCTGGTAAAGGTTAAAAAACTAAAGATATGTGGTTGTTTTTTTACTGAAATATCAAAAATAATCAAAATAAAACTCCTAAAAATAAAACTGGAACGTTAGGGGGCTTTTTGCAACGGTCTCTCTCTAATGATGGCTTCATAGTGTTTCCAATTAAGTAGCTTTTTATAATATTTTCCCTATTTATGTCAACCAAATAATGAGGTGAAGGAATAAAGAAGCTACACGAACCTTTGCTTCGATTGTAACTGGCAATACCCCGTAATATTTCACTTTCATGTGCACATGAGGGTTCAATTATAACTGCAACTTTGGGTAAACGATTTATAAAAAAAGTTTTGTTCTGATAGCCTGTTTTTTAATGCCACAATAGCTCAGAATTGCTGTTAAATAGGGCATATAAATAAAATTTAAAAGCCTTTGAGATAGGCAATAATTTGATTAAATTTACGATTAGTATAATGAATTGTTAGGTATCTCCGTTTTTAATTGGTTTAGTTTAGGTTAAATGTTTTAAGGGGCAACAGATGAATCTGTTGCCCCTTATTTTTGATGTATTTACTTATTTTTTGTAATATTTAAATAAAAACGCCTTGCAAACTTTTGTTCACAAGGCGTTTTATTGATTAAGTGCCCAAGACAAGACTCGAACTTGCACGCTTTTGACGGCGCCAGCCCCTCAAGCTGGTATGTCTACCAATTTCACCACTTGGGCTTTTCCCATTTTTATTTGGGAAGGCAAAAATAGGAATATTTTTCATGCCCCAAATCTTTTATGAATAAAAGATTTTTTACTATGAATTATAAAATCTATAAAGAGCATAATCACATATAAGCCAATGTAATATGTGTTGAATCGAATGCTCGCATCTCCTAATCTCATCATCATTTAATCTATTTAAAGCATTTTTTCCCATCTTTGCGCCCTATTTTCAAACATTTAGTATGATAAAAATAACCTTTCCTGATCAGTCTGTACGCGAGTATAATCTAGGTTCTTCGCCAATGGATATTGCAAAAGCATTAAGCAATAGCTTAGCTAAAGAAATTGTTGCAGCTACTGTTAATGGTGAAAAATGGGACGTGTGCCGCCCAATAACGACCAATGCATCTATAAAACTTCATAAATTTGATGATGAAGCAGGTAAGCATGCTTTCTGGCATTCTTCAGCTCATCTTTTAGCGGAAGCTATTGAGGCCTTGTACCCTGGCACTAAGTTCGGTATTGGACCAGCAATTGACAATGGGTTTTATTATGATATAGATCTTGGCGAGACAGTTATTACTGATAAGGATTTTCTGGCTATTGAAAAGAAGATGGCTGAATTAGCCGCTCGTAAATCGGTTTACAATAGACGTGATATTAGTAAAGCAGATGCACTTGATTTCTTTACTAAGAAAGGTGATGAGTATAAAACAGAGCTTATTAATGATTTAGAAGATGGTACTATTACTTTATATACCCATGGTAATTTTACCGATCTCTGTCGTGGCCCACACTTGGCGGATACTTCTCTCATCAAAGCGGTGAAAATATTAAATATTGCGGGTGCATACTGGCGTGGCGATGAAAAACGCAAACAACTTACCAGAGTTTATGGAATTACATTCCCCAAACAACAAATGCTTGAAGAGTATCTTGTATTGCTTGAAGAAGCAAAAGCACGCGATCATCGCAAGATTGGTAAGGAGCTAGGCTTATTCGCATTCTCAGCAAGAGTCGGACAGGGCTTACCTTTATGGCTTCCAAAAGGAACCATTTTACGTCAGCAATTAGAGAACTTCCTCAAACGAGTACAACATGCTTATGGCTATCAGCAAGTAATGACACCTCATATTGGTCAAAAAGAACTTTATGTTACTTCTGGTCATTATGCTAAATATGGTAAAGATTCTTTTCAACCCATTCACACCCCATGTGAGGGCGAAGAGTTTTTATTGAAGCCAATGAATTGCCCTCATCACTGTGAGATCTATAATAACGAGCCACATTCATATCGTGAGCTTCCTATTCGTTTAGCTGAGTTCGGTACCGTATATAGATATGAGCAAAGCGGCGAACTACATGGTTTAACACGTGTGCGTGGCTTTACACAAGACGATGCACATATTTTCTGTACCCCCGATCAGCTGAAAGATGAGTTCAAAAAGGTAATGGATATTATATTCATCATCTTTAAAGCCCTCGAGTTTAAAGAATTTACCGCTCAAATATCGCTTCGTGATCCAAATAATAAGGAGAAATATATTGGCTCTGACGAAAATTGGGATAAAGCAGAACGTGCTATCATTGAGGCAACCCAGGAGAAAGGTCTTAAAACCGTTGTTGAACTTGGTGAGGCCGCATTCTATGGCCCTAAACTCGATTTTATGATTAAAGATGCTATTGGCCGTAAATGGCAATTAGGTACCATTCAGGTTGATTATAATTTACCCGAACGCTTTGAGCTTGAGTATACAGGCGAAGATAATCAGAAACATCGTCCGGTTATGATTCACCGTGCCCCATTTGGTAGTATGGAGCGTTTTGTGGCCGTACTTATTGAGCATACAGCGGGTAAATTTCCTTTATGGCTTGCGCCTGAACAGGTTGTAATTCTGCCTATAAGTGAAAAATTTAACGATTATGCAAAAAAAGTTTTGAATCTGTTAAATAATTACGATATTCGCACCTCGATTGATGATCGTAATGAAAAGATAGGTAAGAAGATAAGGGACAATGAGTTAAAGCGTATTCCTTACATTCTTGTTGTGGGTGAAAAAGAAGAACATTCAGAGACCATTGCCGTGCGCAAACAGGGTGAAGGGGATAAAGGCAGCATGACTGTCAATGATTTTGCAGAGTTTATTAATACAGAAATAAAAAAGCAGACAAAGATTGCAGAAGAGAACAAGTAGTAGTGGTAACAAGGGGGCTTATAAACCACCAGCTGCCGGAGGCAATAAATATTACAGCGACCGCAGCCGAGATCCCAACAGATTCAAGTTTCGTGGCGAACCGGAACATGATTTTAAATTAAACCATCAGATTCGAGTTAAAGAAGTTCGACTGGTGGGTGAAAACATCGAAAATCCTGGTGTTTTTACCATTGAAGCCGCTCTGAAAATGGGCGATGAGATGGATCTTGATTTGGTTGAAATTTCTCCAAATGCTGATCCTCCTGTTTGTAAATTGGTAGATTTTCAAAAGTTCCTCTATCAACAGAAAAAGAAACAGAAGGAACTGAAAGCCAAAACATCCAAAGTGGTAGTTAAGGAAATACGTTTTGGGCCAACAACTGATGAGCATGATTATAACTTTAAAAAGAAGCATGCTGAGGAGTTTTTGAAAGAAGGGAATAAAGTGAAGGCTTTTGTTTTTTTTAAGGGTCGAACTATTATGCATAAATCGTTAGGCGAAGATATTTTAAAACGTTTTATCAAAGATCTTGAAGAGGTAGGTAAACTAGAGAAAGATCCTGAATTAGAAGGAAAGCGTTTGATCATTCACTTGGCGCCAAAACAAAAAAGTGTTAAATAAGAATTCATAATTTAAATAGATACACAAATGCCAAAAATGAAAACCAAATCCGGCTCAAAAAAGAGGTTTAAATTGACCGGAACAGGCAAAATCAAAAGAAAGCATGCGTACAAGAGCCACTTGGCTAGTAGCAAGACAAAGAAGCGTAAAGCTAATCTTGCTAAGTCAGGTCTTGTAAACAAGCGCGATGAAGCCAACATTAAATTAACTTTAGCCTCACATTAATTATTAACCGGATGCCTTAGTTGAAAGATCACGCTTATGCGTGACGCTAGCTGTCCAAAAACAAAAAACTATGCCACGTTCAGTAAATGCTGTTGCAGCAAGAGCAAGAAGAAAAAAAGTACTTAAACGTACGAAAGGCCGTTTCCTCGGTCACGGAAATGTATGGACTGTTGCTAAAAATACCTACGAAAAGGGTTTAGCTCATGCCTACGATGGTCGTAAAGGAAAAAAGATTGAATACCGTCAGATTTGGATTCAGCGTATTAATGCTGCGGTTCGTGAACTCGGTATGTCATATTCAGAATTCATTGGTAAATCACACAAAGCAGGTGTTGAGTTAAATCGTAAGGTGCTTGCTGATCTTGCAATGAATAATCCTGAGGCTTTTAAGGCTGTTGTTGAAAAAGTGAAAGCCGCTAAATAAATTTCAGATATTAAATTTTTAAAGGGAAGCAATATTTTGCTTCCCTTTTTTATATAAATAAATGTTTAAAATTAAATATTTACCGCTATGAATATCGCACTCATTGGTTATGGTAAAATGGGAAAAGAAATTGAATCCATTGCAAATTACCGAGGTCATAAAATATCTTTAATTATTGATTTAAACAACCGTGCGGATCTCAATAATGAGAAGCTAAAAGATGTTGATGTTGCCATTGAATTTACGATTCCTGAATCAGCCGTTATGAATTTTAAAAGCTGCTTTGATGCTGGCGTGCCTGTTGTATGTGGTACCACTGGTTGGTTAAACCGGATGGAGGAGGTGCGAGAGATGGCTACAAATGCTAAATGTGCCTTCTTCTTTACCCCTAATTATAGTTTAGGAGTAAATATCTTCTTTAAAGTGAATCAGTTTTTGGCTCGTATTATGAATAATTATCCCGAATATGAGGTTGATATGGTTGAGCTTCATCATACTCAAAAGCTCGATGCCCCTAGTGGTACAGCTATTCGTTTAGCCGATGATATCGTTAAAAATATGGATAGAAAAAAGAAATGGGATATCAATAGCCCCGGTAAACCTGAGGTAATGAATATACAGCCGGTTCGCCGTGTTCATATTCCAGGTACTCATACCATTTATTATGATTCACATGTCGATTTTATTGAAATAACTCATAGCGCAAAAGGTCGTCGGGGCTTCGCTTTGGGTGCTGTTATGGCTGCTGAATTTATAAAAGATCAGAAGCCAGGTGTTTATAATATGGATGATATGCTTAAATTGTAGGTTGTTTTTATAATACAGATTTCATTCGTCCGTTATCTTATTTGTTAATTAAACCCTTATTATCATGAAATTTACAAAAGATGTTCGCGTAAAATTTGCCCTGGTTGCTTTGTGCTACCTCCTTTGGGTTATTTGGATTCGCAATTATTGGCTTCTTATTGGTTTGCCTATTATTTATGATATATATATTTCGCAAAAAGTTAATTGGACTTTTTGGAAAAAACGAGAAGGGAAAAATAACATCGTTATTGAATGGCTTGATGCGCTTATTTTTGCTGTTGTTGCTGTGTCTTTTATAAATATTTTCTTCTTTCAAAATTATAAGATACCCACAGGATCAATGGAGAAATCCTTACTTAAAGGTGATCATCTTTTTGTGAGTAAATTGAGCTATGGCCCTCGAATTCCTAATACGCCAATAGCATTCCCTTTTGCTCAGAATGTTATGCCCCTTACTCAAAAAATGAATTCTTTTGTTGAATGGTTATACTGGCCATACAAACGTCTTGCAGGATTTGGTGATGTGAAACGTAATGATGTTGTTGTTTTTAATTTTCCTGCGGGTGATACCGTGGTTATTCAACGGTCGGCTGAGAGCTATCAATCCATTCTTCAATATTATGCGGAGCAATTAACTGCGCAAGATTTATTCGGAAAACGTCCTATCCAAGGTAAAAAATATTATTACGCTCGTGCACGTCAGTATGTTTGGGCTAATAATGATATTGTCTATCGTCCTGTTGATAAACGTGATAATTATATTAAACGATGTGTTGCAATACCTGGCGATTCTATTCAAATTATTAACACTCAAGTGTACATTAACGGAAAACCTCAGGCCCCAATTGAATTTTTACAATTCAAATATTTAATTAAAACAGATGGTTCAAGGTTAAATCCCAAATCACTCGAAAGAGCTGGTATACCTGCTGAAGATTGCGCACCAACTGAATATGAAGATATTTTTAAATGCCCTATGACAACTCTAAATGTTGATGCTTTAAAAACTTTTTCTAATGTAAAATCGGTTGTAAAAGATATTCGTCAATCAGGGCAATATGCAAGTTATATTTTTCCTCACGATCCTGGTATTCCTTGGAATGAAGATAATTTTGGCCCTTTGGTAATTCCAAAAAAAGGAGTTACTGTTCAATTAAGCATGGAGAATATTGCAATATACGAGCGAATTATAGACATCTATGAAGAGAATGATTTTCTCGTTAAAGAAGGTAAAATATATATTGATGGCAAAGAAGCTACATCCTATACTTTTAAAATGAACTACTATTTTATGATGGGTGATAATAGACACGATTCAGCTGACTCCCGCTTTTGGGGTTTTGTACCCGAAGATCATGTTGTTGGTAGCCCCGTTTTTATATGGCTTTCACTTGATAAAACGTCTGGGTTTTTCAATAGTATTCGTTGGGAGCGTATGTTTATGGGTGTAAAGTAATCGCAAATAAAATCTATAATAAAAAAGCTCGCGGAGAGATATCTCTGCGAGCTTTTTTATTTGTGCTTCTTACGTTCTCATTATTCTTCCTTTTTCGCTTCTTCCCAAATTGCATTCATTTCATCAAGTGACATGTCTTTTAGTGATATCCCTTGTTTTATGGTTTTTTCTTCTAAATAATGAAAACGTTTCATGAATTTCCGATTGGTTTTTTCAAGAGCATTCTCCGGATCAACATGGTATAACCTTGCGGCATTTACAACAGAGAAGAGCAAATCGCCAAATTCTTTTTCTAATAAATCTTGATTCTGACTTTCAATCTCATGTTTTACTTCAGCAAGTTCCTCTGCTACTTTATCCCAGACTTGCTCTCGCACATCCCAATCAAAACCAACGGCACGTACTTTCTCTTGTATCCTATTTGCTTTTATTAATGCGGGTAAACCAGGAGGAACTCCTGCGAGTACATTTCGAGTGCCTTCTTTCTTTTTTAACTCCTCCCAATTTCGCAATACAATCTCTGAACTCCCTTTTACATCGGTATCTCCAAATACATGTGGGTGACGAAATATTAATTTTTTACATATGGCATCAATCACATCGCCTGCATCAAATAGATTTTGCTCGGACGCAATTTTTGAATAAAACACAATATGAAGAAGAATATCCCCCAGCTCTTTTTTCATCTCGTTATAGTCTTTCTCTATAATGGCGTGCGTTAGCTCGTATGTCTCTTCAACGGTGAGGTTGCGTATCGATTCAAATGTCTGCTCTTTATCCCAAGGGCATTTCTCGCGCAGTTCATCCATTATATCGAGTAATCGGCCAAAGGCCTCTATCTTCTCAGCTCTCGTGTGCATTTAGTTGTCAATAAATTTTATTCGTACGGTTGAGTTTATATTTATTTTTAATAATTCAGCAGCATTTCCGTTACAGATAGCAATTTCAAGATGTCCGCTTGAATTAAATAATGCGAGCAATTCACCTGCAGAGGTTTCTTGATACCCTTTAGAGATTTCACTTATACGATTCTGATTGCTGGCTACATATATATCAAAGCGTCGATTCTTATGCACTCGTATAAATAATTCATGTGTAATATTCGTTATTGCATTCTGATATCCATCTAAATAGATTACACTGCCAACAATTATATTCTCATCAATTACAGGAAGTAGGGGAGTAGGTATTACTAATTTCTCAAGTGGTACTCCTAATTCATTCATGTAATTACCTTTAGCCAAATGACAGGCAACTTCGGCAAAAAATAGCTCAGGAAAGGATTTAATATAGGTTTTAGGTTCATTTAAAAGAATCGCTTTTTCAAATTTATCCTCAAAAATAAGCCCCCAAACACCATTATCAGTGCCTATAAAAAAATGACCATTAAATAATACTACACTATGTTTATGATTCTTGTTTTGTTCCGAAGCAACCCCTATTATATGTATAGTGCCTTCAGGATAATACTTAAAACAATTCTTAAGCACATAAGCCGCCATAGAGATATTAAATGAAAGAATCTGATTGGTAATATCAACAATCAGTGCATCTGGACATTGCGTTAGAATACGTCCTTTTACCGCTCCTTCATAGTTATCGCGGCTTTTCCAGTCACTCGTTAAGGTAATAATGGCCATAGCCTCATTTGTTAATAAAAAAGCCTCTTCTTAAGGTAAAAAATTACTTACTTTGTACAAGTCAAAAATACATATTTCCCACGGTTTATATGATAGAGAAGCTTATATATTTGGAAGATATTGAACCGATACATCTTTACGGAGTGAATAATTCTAAATTCAAGCTCCTTCAAAATACCTTCCCCAAAATTAAAATGGTTGCCCGTGGGCATGAACTTAAAATATCGGGGGAGAAAAATGAACTAATTCTATTTCAAGAGAAACTAGATTTAGTTATTGATTATTTTATTCGGTTCAATTCTCTTACCGATCGCGAATTGGAGCAGTTGATTGCTGAAGAAAAAACATTTTTACAAGATGAAAAAAATCTTCCTGATGATGTCCTTGTATTTGGTAATAATGGTGTTTTAATTAAAGCTAAAACGGCAAATCAAAAACACCTTGTTGAAGCGGTTGCTAAAACCGATTTAATATTCACTATTGGACCAGCTGGTACCGGTAAAACATATATGGCTATTGCATTAGCAGTTCGTGCATTAAAAAATAAGGAAGTAAAGAAAATAATTCTTACAAGACCAGCTGTTGAAGCGGGTGAGCAATTAGGTTTTTTACCAGGCGATCTGAAAGAAAAACTTGATCCTTATATGCAACCTATTTATGATGCATTGCAAGATATGATTCCGTCACGAAAATTAATGGAATTGATTGATGAAAAGGTGATTCAAATTGCTCCTCTTGCCTTTATGAGAGGTCGTACGCTTGGTAATGCTTTTGTTATTTGTGATGAGGCACAAAATGCAACTGCTAGTCAATTAAAAATGTTCCTCACCAGAATGGGGCAAAATGCAAAGTTTATAATTACCGGTGATATAACTCAGATTGATCTCCCATCAAAAAAAGTATCTGGACTTGTACAGGCGCTTAATTTATTGAGTGATATAGAAGGGGTATCTGTTATTGAGTTCAATACAAAAGATATTCTACGTCATTCCCTCGTTAAAAAAATTGTAGAAGCATATGCTAATGTTTAAGTCATTATAAATAATTAATTAAATAACCAATGGAACAAGCAATAACAAAAACAAATTTTAATTTTCCAGGACAAAAAAATGTGTATCATGGAAAAGTTCGTGATGTTTATAATATCAATGATCAGTATTTGGTAATGATTGTATCTGATCGTATCTCTGCTTTTGATGTAGTCTTGCCTCGTGGTATTCCTTATAAAGGTCAGGTATTGAATCAAATTGCTTGTAAATTTTTAGATGCAACATCAGATATCGTTCCTAATTGGAAAATTTCATCACCAGATCCAATGGTCACTATTGGTCATAGGGCTGAGCCATATAAAGTTGAAATGGTTGTGCGGGGATATCTTGCGGGGCATGCTTGGAGAGAGTATAGTGAAGGTAAGCGTATAATCTGTGGCGTATCTATGCCTGATGGACTGAAGGAAAATGACAGCTTCCCTCAGCCAATTATAACTCCAACAACCAAAGCACATGAAGGCCACGATGAAGATATTAGTCGTGAAGAAATAATAAAACAAGGAATTGTTCCTGCTGATGAATATGCAAAGCTCGAAAAATATACGATTGAAGTTTTTAAACGGGGTACCAAAATTGCCAAACAAATGGGTTTGTTATTAGTTGATACAAAATATGAGTTTGGTATGAAAGATGGTGTAATTTATCTTTTAGATGAAATTCATACCCCCGATTCATCACGATATTTTTATGCTGATGGCTATGATGAGAGACAAGTCAAAGGTGAAAAACAAAAACAGCTATCAAAAGAATTTGTTCGTGAATGGTTAATGGCAAATAACTTTCAAGGTAAAGATGGGCAGGTGGTTCCTGATATGCCCAATGAATTTGTTTCTCAAATAACGGAGCGTTATATTGAATTATATGAGAAAATTGCGGGTATGAAATTTCAGCGAGAACAATTAGATACGAATATTCTTAATAGAATTGAAAAGAATGTTGTAAATGCATTAAAATTAATATAATAATTAGCTAATTTATTTAAAACCCGATAATGAGAATTCGTTCGATTTTTCTTCTTTCTGTAATGCTATTCTATAGTTGTAATGTATTATTTACACAAGAACCAGCATTGGTAAAACGCTCTCACAATAAAATACTTATTGAAGGGAAACCATACTATATACATACTATAGAGGAAAAACAAACGCTATATTCAATAAGTCGTGCTTATGCAATATCTGTTGATATTATTGTTTCAGAGAATCCATTTACTAGTGAAGGTATTAAAGTTGGTCAAGTTCTTAAAATTCCAGCAGTTGTTGAAATGCAAATAGAAACTGACTTGCCTTCTGATAATATTCATCACATTGTAAAAGAAGGGGAAACGGTTTACTCTATTGCTCGTCGCTATAATTTAAATACAGATCGTATTATTGAGTTAAATCCAGAGTTAAACACTTCACCTTTACAACTTAATCAAGTACTGCGCATACCTGTTGCTATGTCAAATGTACAGAATGATTCTGCCGGAAAAATATTTAAAGAACATAAAGTGGAGAGGAAGGAAACATTTTTCTCCTTGTCAAAATTGTATAATATTTCTATTGAGGACATTTTAAATGCCAATCCTACAGTTAATGAAGATGGTTTAAAAACGGGACAAATTATTATTATTCCAGAAATTAAATTAGTTGTTTTCCCAGCAAAAGTTCCTCTTGCTATTGATAATACAACCCTACATGATTCAAGCAACTGCGATACCTCATTGCGCAACCTAGGACCTTTTAAAGTGGCTCTTTTGCTGCCATTTTTTTTAGATGAAAATAATCGTTCTTATTATCAGTTAGTTGATTCGGTTAGTTCAGGCACAAAGGCCGAGCGTGGAAAGAATCTTTCTTTTGAAGAGTATGTGTTCCCTCGATCAATGAATGCAATAGAGTTTTATCAGGGTGCGCTAATTGCATTAGATACGCTTCGTAAAGAAGGAATTTCAGTAGAGCTAAACACCTATGATACTAAAAAGGATTCGCTCACTACCGTAAAAATTCTGGCTAGTGATGTAATGAAAAAAATGAATCTGATAATTGGTCCCGCATATACACATGATGTTCGCACTGCAGCGCTTTTCGCAAAGCAAAATAAAATTCCTTTAGTATCACCACTATCTTCTCAATCAAATATTCTTGATAGCAATCATTTTATCTTTCAAATTAATCCTAACCAAGAATATGAGATTGAGCAAGCAATAAAATATATTGCAAGTATGACGAATTTTAATATTATACTGATTTATAGCCCTTATATTGTTGATTATGATATTGTGAGATTATTTAAAAATAAAATTGAACGATTTATAAATGTTGATTCAGTGAATCCGCTCGATAGTGTTACTATGATTGCCTACGAAGATGATGGTCGTTTTCGTATCGGTAAGGCACTCTCAGCATCTCGAAAGAATTTAATCATTATTCCTTCTGAACGCGAAACTTTTGTTAGCAGCGTTATTGCTGATATGGGCGTTTTTGCAAATGAATATCGAATACAACTTTTAGGTTTACCGAACTGGCCTAATTTCCGGAATATTGATTTGGACCATTATTATGAGTTTGAAATGATTTATTATACCCCATTTATGGTCGATTTCTATAATAAAGATGTTATTTCCTTTATTTCAAAGTACCGTAAAACAATGCGAACCGATATTCACAAGATCGCTCCCGAAGGCTATAATTATAGCCTCTTAGGATATGATATATTCTACACCTTTATTAAAGCACTTGCTATTTATGGTAGCGATTTTAAATACTGCTTGAATAACAATCTAATCAATCAGCTACAAACTAAATTTTGGTTTTCACGAAAAGATGCAGCCTCAGGATTTGAAAATCGAACAATCCATTTTTATCAATACACCAAAGATTTTGAAATAATACATCTAAATCAGCACTAAAGACTCTTTGAGGCCCCAGTCACTGAGGCACTCGAAGTGTCCGCAACGCATCACTGAGGTGCCATACTGAGTGTATCGAAATGCCCTCGAAGTGACCGTCCTTATGAAATGAATACTTTATTTCATAAGTATCCACTTAAACAATTCATTTTCAAGATATATTTGTTCGAATCAAATTTTCGTTTACACCCATTTTCATTCATATATCGCACATTCCCAAATATCGCTCGGTCGCCCCAAGGTCGGTCATGAACCCCGCCAATAGACCACATACAACCAACATAACCATTCGGGTCATTTCCATCAAGTGCATATGTATCATTCAAATAAATAGCAGTTTTTATGGCTTCCTCAATACTATTACTCCATTCAAGAATTTTCTTTGCCCAATACATTCGCATATAGCCATGAATATAACCATGTGTTTTAAGTTGCATTTGTGCAGCATTCCATAATTTCTCATGTGTTGTTGCAGCTTCAAATTCGTTTAAAGAATAAACATACGTTCGCTCATCCATTTTATGAGCTTCATGGCTTTTTATTGACCATGCCGGAAACCCTTTTGTATTATCATAATTTAAATTGTAAAAACAAAAATTATCAGATAGTTCTTTTCTAACTATTAATTCTTCAAGAAATGCGTTTTTATTCTCATCACTAATATCTGATTTAATTATTTCAATAGCAATACGCTGAGCAGCAATTTGTCCAAAATGCAAATACGGAGACAAACCAGAAACAGCATCCTTATTAGGATCATTCTTGTCTATGGCATAACAACAGAGTTTTTTATTAATGAAATCTTTCATCCGTTTTACAGCTGCGTTCTCGCCTGATTGAAGTAGAATCTTGTCTGTGCTTATATCAGCTAAAATTTTATCAAAATCGCTTTCATCATGTATTATTGAATTACTATTTTTCTGTTTTTTTATTTTGGGATATTCAGTTAAGAATTCGTCTAATACTCTTTTTATTTTTGGCCTTAATGTATAAGCCCCATATTCGAGCTTATTGCTTACAAATAAAGTCGGTACAATATTGTGATTATCCACATCATACATTGCAATTTTTAATTTCGATTTCAATTCAGCATTCTGTATCTGTTTATATCGAAGCGGATTAAAATCACAAACCAATGCTGAAATGTTATTCTCTTTTATAAAAGCAGGTAGGATATTAGATGCGCTACTTGCAAACAATATGAATGGAATATTTAAATTATTAAAATCCATTTTTAACTGCTGGATGCCCTCTACTATGAATTTAAGTTGATGCTTGTTAATACCAAATAATTCATCATCAAGACAAAATGCTACAATTAGAGTTGATTTATTACTCTCAGCAAGTTCCTGTGCAAAAAGCAAAGACCAGCTGTCGTTTACACGCTGGTCTCTGCTCATCCAATAAAGTATGTTTCCTTTTTTTAAAGGATACTGATTTAATGTATATACCCTTCTATTATCAATCATGTTTTTAAAATACCACAGTGAATGCTGCTTTATTACCCATCGTTTCACCATTTGAGTTAAATATTTCGTAACCAATGGTGGCTGATTGTATCTTTTTTAAGAGAATAGAATTTACAGTATCAATTTCCCAGCCCTCAACAAACTGTATCTTTCCAATATTTTCCGTTTTAAATTTAGGGTCTGCTTTTAATGCTTCTAAATCTTTCGTGGTAAATGGTGCCCCTGTTTCAAAATTAACTGCTTTGAGCTTTTCAGAAGCCACCCCTTGAATAAAGAAGTCAACCAAGGTTTTTTTGTCTAAACCCCGTAAGCACTCTGCTGTCCATTCATCACTCAAACTGTTATTTAATGCCACGTCATAAATAATAGTATCGGCAGCGGTTACAGTTGTTTTTGATTGGCAGCAGGCCAATTTTTCTTTACACGTTTCATATCGTGGACAATCCTCCGCAACTTTCTTTCCCCCTTTATTACATGCAATAATAAAGCATAACGATAAACTTAATACAATGATGTTTTTCATGATTTTATCTATTAAAAGTTAATAATTTCCCCTTTTCGCATGTGTTAATCAAACCATGATCAAAAACTAATTTCCCATTAATCATAGTGTGTGTAATTGAACAGTTAAATACATGTCCCTCTAAAGGAGACCATTTACATTTATATAAAATATTTTCTTTTTGAACCTTAGATGGAGATACTGTGTCAACAACTACAAGATCTGCATAATACCCCTCACGTATAAATCCACGCTTTTCTATACCATAAATAATAGCAGGATTATGACACATTTTATATACTAAATTCTCAACACTCATTTTACCCTGCAATACAAAGTCCATCATCGCGGGTAATGAATGTTGTACCATTGGTGCACCAGAAGGCGCTTGAAGGTATGCTTTGCTTTTCTCTTCAAGGGTATGTGGAGCATGGTCTGTTGAGATAACATCAATATAACCATCATTTAGTCCTTTTAGTAATCCATCACGATCCGATAACGATTTAACAGCCGGATTAACCTTCATTAAATTCCCCATTCTTCCATACATACTATCATCACATACTAAATGAATGATACATGCTTCAGATGTAATGCGTTTTTTATGAATATCAACCGTATTAGAAAATAATCCTATCTCCTTTGTACTGCTTAAATGCATTACATGAAGTCGTGTGTTAAACTTCTCAGCCAATTCAATGGCAAAGGAGCTTGATCTATAGCATGCTTCGGCACTTCTTATAATAGGATGATACTTGCAATCAATATTTTCACCATAACTCTCTTTAAGCATTAAAAGATTACTCTTAATCAATTGTTCATC
This sequence comes from Bacteroidales bacterium, assembly GCA_038248505.1. Classification (GTDB taxonomy): domain Bacteria; phylum Bacteroidota; class Bacteroidia; order Bacteroidales; family JBBRXJ01; genus JBBRXJ01. The sequence goes on along the minus strand of JBBRXJ010000075.1, from coordinate 2,735 downwards.
CTCTGCATGAACAGCAATCAGTAAAGGTGATTCGGCAAATAGCGACACTAAGGTCATCTTGTTATCTACCAACATATTTCCTGTTGATGAGCCCATGAAAATCTTAACCCCACATATTTTTTTAATATCAGCATTCAGTATCTCTGATATATTATCATTTGTAGCTGCCAAATAGAAAGAGAAATTACATAAGCAGTGATCATAAGCAATACGAATCTTATCTTCAATAGCTTTTTTAGAGGTTGTTTGTGGAACCGTATTAGGCATTTCCATTATACTTGTGATTCCTCCAGCTACAGCGGCTTTTGATTCCGACTCCATATCTCCCTTATGAGTTAAACCCGGCTCTCTGAAATGTACATGATCATCAATGATGCCAGGTAAAACATATTTGCCATCTGCATGAATCACTTTAGTGTTTTCGTCAGGAATAACAAAATCAGCAGGAAGAATAGCTTTAATTATTCCATCTTCAATTAACAAGCATCCTTTAGTCTTACTTCCTTCATTAACAATGAAAGCATTGCGGATCAAATAACTCATTTGCGCGTATATTTTTTTACAAAACTTCTTAATTTCAAAACAATAACACCACCAAGGGCCTCGCTAAAAATACCCCCACTCATTTTTGATGCACCTTTCTTTCTATCTGTAAATATGATAGGTATTTCCTCAATACGGAAACCAAGTTTCCATGTAATAAACTTCATCTCTATTTGAAAAACATAGCCCTTTGCTCTTATACTATCTAAATCAATTGCCTTAAGTACATTATTACGATAACATTTAAAACCCGCAGTAGTATCATAAATCTTCATTCCTGTAACAAGACGAACATAAATAGATGCGAAATAGGACATAAGAACTCGCCCCATAGGCCAATTAACTACATTAACACCGCTTTTATAACGTGATCCAATAACTAAATCAGCCCCACTCTCTGCTGCATTGTATAGTCGTACTAAATCATTTGGGTCATGAGAGAAATCAGCATCCATTTCACATATATATATGTATCCTTTCTCAATGGCCCATTTGAATCCAGCAATATATGCTGTCCCTAGTCCCAATTTCCCTTGTCTTGTTATTAAGAAAAGACGTTCAGTATGCTTTAATTGTAACTGACGAACTAAGTCAGATGTTCCGTCAGGTGAATTATCATCAATAATAAGAATATGAAACGGTAATGGTAATGAGAGTACTGCATTAATAATCGCATCAATGTTTTCTATCTCATTATAGGTTGGAATTACAACAATCGTTTTTTGCACAGATATTGAGTTTTATATGTTTTGCAATTTTAGTAAAATTAACAAAAGCATCGCAAGTCAAGCGTAAAAAATGCTCAATTGTATTACATAATATATATTATGCTAGCTAGTTTTACTAAATAAAGGGTATAGATATGTCACTATAAACATCTGATAATAAATAAGCTTTAAAATAATGTTATATTAATATTAAAAAAATGTGAAAATGTGATGGAATCAAAAAAAAGAATAATACATTTGCATCCGCGTTTCAAAACAACAAGTTCTTTTAAAAGTTTGGAAAAATAGAGATAGAATATCAAACTGCTTTACAGCAGCATTTTAAATTGTACGGGATCTAATCCGTAAAAATAATTTAAAAATAAACTCTAAAATGTTTGGGAATTAAAAATAAAGGTTGTATTTTTGCAACCGCTTTAAAAAACAAGCAAGTTCTTTAAAAGAGTTGAACGAGGATAGATAAGCTAAAGTGCTTAACAGCAGCTTTAAGAATTCTACGGGATAAAATCCGTAACAAATCAAAAAAAAATTCTTAAAAAAGTATTGTTTTTAAAAATAAAGGTTGTATATTTGCACCCGATTTAAAAACGATTAAAGTTCTTTTTCCAATATTACAACGATACTACAGATACAACAATATAGTAGTTATGTTCTTTGATAGATTGAAGAGAAGCTAGGTTCCAAAGAGAACAAGTAAATTTTCGAGTCAAGAGATTTCAAATTCTTATAATTACAATGAAGGGTTTGATCCTGGCTCAGGATGAACGCTAGCGGCAGGCTTAACACATGCAAGTCGAGGGGCAGCGGGTGTAGCAATACATGCCGGCGACCGGCGCACGGGTGAGGAATACATACGCAATCTGCCTTTAACTGGGGGACAGCTCCGAGAAATCGGAATTAATATCCCATAAGACCACAGAAAGGCATCTTTCAGTGGTAAAAGCTCCGGCGGTTAAAGATGGGCGTATGCGCCATTAGCTAGTTGGTAGGGTAACGGCCTACCAAGGCTACGATGGCTAGGGGGTCTGAGAGGATGATCCCCCACACTGGTACTGAGACACGGACCAGACTCCTACGGGAGGCAGCAGTGAGGAATATTGGTCAATGGGAGAAAACACAGCGTTGATGATTGTTTGCGGTGGAATTCCCATTAATTGGGCCATCACGTAAGACAATTGAATATTTTCAATTGCATTTAATTTCACCAACTGTAAGTTTGTCGTTAATGAAAAAATTTGTTTCGCTGGCTTTTAAAGCTTTGCCCATTGTTGTCATGACAGCCTTTATTGCCAGTTGTTTTACTCAATACATATCCCCTGCAAAAAGTAAGCTGATGTCATTTTTTGCCTTAGGTTTTATTCCGTTGGCAGTTGCTACCTTACTGTTGGCTGTAGCCTGGTTTTTTGTAAATAAAAAAGTTGCAGCCCTACTGTTTATTGCGTTACTGCCGGGGTACAAAAATTT
>JBBRXJ010000074.1:0-17633 GCA_038248505.1 Bacteroidales bacterium | reverse complement strand
CATCCACATTTTTTGCATTTCACACCGTTTTTAATTCTTACATCTCTAAAGTGCTCTCTACATGAAAGTTCATCAGGAAATCGCTGAGAAAAATTTAATATATTCATATCTTCTTTTTCTTGCGAAACTATCTGATTGATAAGTCAAAACGTGTCGGAGGTGTATGATAATGCAGAATCAATTTCTTTTTATGAAATATCATAATGATTTAATAAATAGCTCAATAAAAATCAAATAAAAATATTCATCGGAACAAATGGATTTGATATCAAAACTATATAGAAAAAGTTATCTTTATCGTTGAAACATAATAAGCCAGCTATGAAAAAATACATCTATCTATTTGCAATAATAATTGCATCGTCATCATGCAATAAAATAAGCTATAAAAATAATTTCGTACAGGTTAATGTAATGAATGATGGAAATGCGTTTTGGCAGTATGAAGACTTCAACTCAAAAAAGACTATTTCAATTGAATACCCATCATTTGAAATAGATGGAAAGACTATAATAGCAAAAACTTCAAGCATTAATTTACAATCTGAAACGAGAGACAGACTACAGCAATCAACAACCATAAAATTGACTGGAACATTGAAAGCTGATTCAACAATCCATCTTAATCTCACATTTATGCTTTATGAAAACAGTCCAGTTGTACGTTTTCGATATTCGCTTTCATCTAGTACACCTCACTATTTAACAAAAGTAAACGGAAGTGATCAGTTAACCTACTTTACAATCAATACAAATAACGAATACCAAATTATCGAACATCGCCTTTCAACCTTCAATGAAATATCGCATAGTTACAATCTGCAAGATTTGCCTTTAACCAACTCCGAAATATCAAATGGAGTAGATCGTATGGGGCCTATTATTTCAGCCTCAAATAAAACGCATACTTTTCTTATGGCTTACGAACATGGATCAACTTTTCCGTCCATCTTTTTAAATTATAGTTTTGCTGCCGATCATTCTATACGTTTAAAAGCCACAAAAGGAAATTACATTGACAAGCAGGCACTTCATATTGGTGAAGGATTTCAGACGTTGTGGTTCCAAATTGCAAGTTGCAAAGGTACAACGAATGATTTATCAAAAAAATATAGGACATTTATTTTAAATGATTTTTGTTTAGGAAAAGAGAGTAGAATCCCTTATATATACTATAATACATGGGGATTTCAAGAGCGAGATAAATGGTATAATAAAAATAAGTATCTCACTTCAATCAATTTGAAAGATATTAAAAAACAAATACGCCGTTCTCATCAGCTCGGTGTTGAGGTTTTTGTAATTGATGCTGGCTGGTTTCAAAAAACGGGCGATTGGCAAATCGATACCATAAAATTTCCTGATAAATTAAAAGAAGTAAAAGCATTACTTGACAGTTGCAATATGAAGATGGGTTTATGGTTTAGCCCCAATGAGGTTGCTATGAGTAGCGCCGCGATGCAAAAACATCAAAAGGAAATTATGAAAAAAAATGGGAAAATTCACGGGCCTTTTGAGGTGTGGGAAACGGAAAAGAGTTATAAAATATGCCTTGTTAGTAGCTACTGGGAAACATTTGCCGATAATCTGATTCGCTTACATCGTGAAACTGGCGTTACATATTTTAAATGGGATGCTATCAATCAAACGGGTTGTAATGAACCAGGACATTATCATGGAACGATTGATAATACGGCAGAAGATCGTGCTGCTAGTTATTCATTCTTATTGCCAGAGTATATGAATAAAGTGGTTAAAAAATTACTGCTGACATGCCCTAAAGCTATAGTTGACTTTGATGTAACAGAGAAAGGGCGTAGCTTTGGATTGTCTTTCCTTGAAGTAGGGAAATATTTTCTGATGAATAATGGTCCGTATTACGATAATTTGGATATATCAATTCCCATGGAACAATGGTCAAATATCTTTGTAAATCCAGGACCTGCGAGACCATGGATAATGCGTATGCCCCTCACTTTTGATACATGGATACCAATGGTAACTATGCTAACTCATTATCAGGCAGATGATCCTATTAGCAGCCAGCGTATAAATTTTGCATCAATGATTCTTGGTCAGAATGGTTGGTGGGGCGATATAAATTCAATAAGCGATTCAGGAGTATCAAATATTGCTGAAATGATGAAGCATTATAAAAACGTACGCAATGATATTACAAAAGCACAAATAAAAATAACTGGAACCCCAGGTAATTCTCCTGAGATATATGAAAAAATATATGATGGGAGAGGTGTATTAGTAATCATATCAAATACAAAGGGGCACTATACATATATTACAAATACAAAAGTTAAAAAAATTGAATATCAATCTGATTTTATTAAAACAAAGATTGACGATAATGGATTTGTTCGGATAGATATTGATTTTCATAAGCCAGACGCAGCCATTATATTTTTTTGATTCTGCATAATGATACACCAAGGACAAATTTCATATTAAAATATCAAAGTAGGTGGCTGAGATGTCACATTGAGGAATAAGGTTTGTATATCATTTTATAGGAGCTAACACAATTGGCAAATACTATATCAATCACCTAGAGATAAAGCACAATTGAAATTATTAAATGTGTAGATTTTAGCTCATTACAATTGCTCCCTTATTCTAGTGTGCTATTTAGCATAATCAAAAAAAATACAAAAAAAAAAAATAAGGGGAAACATTGACATAAATAGGTGACTAATACCATGATTGAAAAAATTTTCACCATAAAATCGTTCATAAAAATAAAGAATATAAGACTTTCTTTTTACTCAAAAAAGTCATACATTTACTTTATAATAAAGAAAAGAGGCATTATGGACGAGCGTGATCGTGAAATGTTTGATAATGAGGAGTTTTTTGAGGCAGTTGTTCGTCGTTACGAAGACATGCTGAAAAAAGAAAAGGATTGCTACTTTGATGTGCATGAATTTGAAGAAATCATTGATTATTACATTGAAAATGATGAATTCCAAAGCGCTGAAATGGCAGTAAATATTGCCAGTCAACAACATCCAGGAGCAAACTCAATAAAAATTAAAAATGCCCAATTACTCATAGATGAAGGTAAACCATTTCAGGCATTAAAACTGCTCAATCTACTTGAAAAAATGGAATCGGGCAACGAAGAGATTTTCATACTTAAAGGACTAGCATACAATATACTAGGAAACATAAAAGAAGCCATAAGACAGTTTGACCACGCCATATCCTTAGCCGACGAAGACAAAGATGAGCTATTGCATAACATTGGCATCACTTTTATGAATCTTCAGCATTTTAAACTTGCCCTAAAATATTTACGTCTTGCCTATGACATTGACACAAGCAATCTTGCCGTAATATATGATTTAGGATACTGTTACGAGCGCAATAACGACTTCAGAAAAAGCTTGCAATTTTACAATTTATACCTCGATGAAGAACCGTATTCTGAAATGGTTTGGTACAAAATTGGAGGCGTATATGAAAAGCAAGAATTGTTTGATAAGGCTATAGAAGCCTATGATTATGCGTTGGCAATAGACGAAAGTTATTCATTAGTGTATCTAAATAAAGCCAATGTTTATATACGACAAAATAAATTTAACGAAGCACTCGATCTTTATAAAGAGTTTATAGAAATGAATGATGACTATGTTGAAGTGTATTGCAACATAGGATATTGTTATGAGGAGTTAGGAAACCTAGAGGAAGCATTGAATTCCTATCAACAAGCCATTGATATTGACCCACAATATGCCGATGCATGGTATAACATTTCAAAAGTTAAATTACAACAAAACAATATTCAAGATAGTATCCAATATATGCTGAAGGCTGTTGAGTCAGAGACCGACAACGATCTCTTTTTAGTTGACCTAGCAGAATTGTATGCAGCTGCTGGCGATAAAGAAAATGCCTCAAGAGCTTTTGAAAAGGCTCTTATTATTGAACAACTCAATTATGAATATTGGATTCGTTTTTCAGAAGTATGGTACGACTTCTCTGATATCGATCGTGCCATTTCAATTCTTGAAGAATCACTCTTTTACCATTCAGACATAGCACGTGTGAACTATTATCTGGCTGCATATTGCTTTGCAAATAACTATTTTGACAAAGCGCTAAAATATTTCGAACAAGCCTTTACCATAAATTTCGAAGACTTCAATGATGTACAAGAAAGATTTGCTGAGGTATTTGACACACCAAAAGTAAAAAAGCTCATTAATATTTATATCAAGAATAAGCTATGATGAATTTCGATCTCCCGCACGTTCCTCCTCGTCCTTCAAAGGAAAGACAGGTTGGACTTACTATGGTTATGGACAAAGGGCTCAGCCTAAGAGATGCTGAGAATTTTATTTCAGCAGCTGGCGAATATACCGACTTAGTGAAATTTGGATTTGGTACTGCACTTGTTACAAAAGATCTTGAAAAAAAACTAGCACTATATGAAGAAGCTGGGATAAAAACATACTTTGGAGGAACCTTATTCGAAGCTTTTGTAGTGCGCAAAAAATTTGATGACTATCGTCGCTTCCTTGACAAATACAAAATGAAATATGCTGAGATTTCTGATGGTTCAATGGAAATGGAGCATGATCTAAAGCTCAATTACATTAATGAATTAAAGCAGCAATTAACTGTAATAAGTGAAGTTGGATCAAAAAAAGCTGGTGTAATTATCCCCTCTGATAAATGGGTTAAAATGATGAAAGCTGAGCTTGATGCCGGTGTTTGGAAAGTTATTGCTGAAGCTCGTGAAAGCGGTAATGTAGGTATTTATAAAGGCGATGGATCTGCTAATATGGATCTAATTGATGATATTCTACTTCATCTTAATCCTGACTCCATTTTATGGGAAGCACCAGACAAAAAACAACAAATATGGTTCATAAAATTGCTAGGTGCTAACGTAAACCTTGGTAATATTGCACCTCACGAGGTCATACCATTAGAGACCCTACGTTTAGGTTTACGTGGAGATACCTTTTTCGATTATCTTCCTGAAGAATTAAAGCAAGCAAAATAAACAAGGTGCGAATTTTTGGTTTAATCGGTTATCCTCTCTCCCACTCCTTCTCTGAGAAATATTTCACAACAAAATTTCTTCGTGAAGGAATACGTGATGCTATTTATAAAACCATGCCCATTGATCATATTGATAAATTACCATTACTCATTAGTGAGACGCAGAATATAAATGGCCTAAATGTTACAATACCCTATAAAGAGCAAGTGATGAAATACATTCACTCACTCGACCCCATTGCTCAAGAGATTAATGCAGTAAACACACTTCACTTCACGCGCAAACAAGGTCAACTGCATATTTGCGGACACAATACCGATGCTTGGGGTTTTGAACATTCTATTAAACCAATGTTAAAACCACATCATAAAAAAGCTTTAGTATTAGGAACTGGTGGTGCTGCAAAAGCAGTAGAATATGTACTTCGCAAACTAGGGATACAATATCTATATGTATCACGAACTGCTCGTGAAGGCTTAATTAATTATTGTGATTTAAACGAATCACTCATGAATGAGTACACTATCGTTATCAATACTTCACCAGTAGGAATGTATCCTAATATTGATAGCTGTCCGTATCTACCATACGAATGCATCACTCCCAGGCATATTTTTTACGATCTCGTTTACAATCCCGAAGAAACAAAATTCATGCGCCTTGCAAAAGAAAAGGGAGCCGCAACTAAAAACGGCTTAGAGATGTTACATTTGCAAGCCGAAAAAGCATGGATGATTTGGAATGACGTAAAATAATTCCTAGTCTCTTTACGATCAATTTTTAAATGTGATACTCTGTGTTATCAACCAATCCATTTCTGTAGGCATAGCTTACTAATTCAGATGTATTATTAATATTTAGTTTGCGAAAAATATTTTTTCGATGGGCAATAATTGTATGAACACTCAAGGATTTTTGTGTTGCAATTTCTTTATTTGTTAAACCCTGAGCAACATATCGAATAACATTTATCTCAGACTGTGTAAGAGATTCAGCGGATGAGACATTAGAAATATTCTTTCTTTTTCCTACAATGGTAGCCAAAATATCGTCACTAAAATATCGTCGTTTTGCTAAAGCAGCTTTTATTACTTCATCTACAATATCAATATCATCTGTTTTAAGAATGATATTCGAAATGCCCAACCCAATGCACTTCTCAAGAAGAATTTGATCTAATGAATCGCCATAAATTAAGAGTGTTGTGTCTGGAATAAGCTCCTTAATTCTTTTTATTTCATCGTATATCGCTGATGAAAAAATAAGAGGATCTATTATAAATAAATGAGGTGCACTTTGCTTTAATAAAATAAAAAGATCCTCCCCATAATGTACCGTATGCACAGTAAACGATGAATACACTTCTCGAAAATGATGAATTAAACCATTTCGAGTAAGATACTGGCTATCTAATATATATATTAAAGTTTTGGGCATTATTTTTAATCAATACTAGCTTTAAAAACATGATAATTAATTGAACAATACAAATATAGGTAATATACCACAAAAAAGGTAGGAATATACCATTTTCATGGTATAAAAGGCTAAAAAATCTATGCCGATCTTTGTATTACAAATTAACAATAAAGAATTAATGTGTACGAATATGAAAATTATAGTAAATGGCAAGGAACAGGATATCGATCAAACAACATCAGATATTCTTAGTATATTAAAACAAAACCATGTTAAGAATCCCGACTTAGTTTCGGTACAATTGAATGGCAATTTTGTTGATAAAAGCAAGTACGCAAGCACACAACTAAGGGCGAATGATGAGCTTGATTTTTTATACTTCATGGGAGGTGGTTAATGAATATAAATAATAACATTAAATATTTGCTTCAAAAAAGAATCTATTTTAATATTTATCTTCAAATTTACAAAATTATAATTCAATCCGACTCACACAAAAAAAGCAAATATTCGTTCACAAATAAAAGTCAACAAAATGAATTTAGAAGGTTTTACATCAAAAATAATTGGCACACGCTTTTTAAAAGAAGATGCTCATAATGCACTGCAAATACCAATTTACAGCAATGCTGCTTTTGAGTTTGATGATGCAGAAACTATGGAAGATGCATTTACTGGAAAGAAACCAGCGCACATGTATTCTCGCATTACAAATCCAACGGTAGAACATTTAGAGAACCTTATTAAAATAGTAACGAATGCACAAGGAGTAACAGCTCTTAGCTCAGGAATGGCAGCTATTTCAAATACATTCTTATCAATAGTTTCACAAGGAGAGAACATTATAACATCGCGTCATCTTTTTGGTAACACCTACTCATTATTCGACAAAACACTTCGCTCATTCGGTATTGACGTTCGTTTTGCTGACCTTACAAATAAAGAGGAAATAGAAAAATTAATTGATAGTAACACACGTGTTCTATTTTTTGAAACGATAACCAATCCCCAAATGGAGGTAGTTGACATTTCAGTTCTTGCTGATATTGCATATAAACACAGACTATTATTGATAGCAGATAGCACATTAACACCACCAATTATCTTTAATGCTAAAAACCATGGAATTAATATTGAACTTATTTCATCCACCAAAATTATTTCAGGAGGCGCTACTTCCGTTGGAGGATTAATTATTGATTATGGTAATTTCGATTGGAGTAAAAACAAAAAACTAGCTGAATTAACGACCCAATTTGGAACCTTTGCTTTTCAATACAAATTGCGTAAAGAGATATTTCGGAATATTGGAGCATGCTTATCGCCATTTAATGCATATTTACAGAGTGTTGGTATAGAAACACTAGAACTACGATTTAACAAAGCTGCTGAAAACACATTGGGAGTAGCACATTTCTTAGATAAAATATCACTTGTTAAAAAAGTAAATTACCCAGGTATTGAAAGTTCTCCTTACTATTCGATTAGTAAAAAACAATTCGGTTCACTACCCGGATCTATTTTAACCTTTGAACTCGAATCAAAAGAACAATGTTTTAGTTTTATAAACAAGCTACAACTTATCAGACGCGCAACCAATTTACAAGATAATCGCAGTTTAATAATACACCCAGCATCAACCATTTTTGGTGACTATAGTGCTGAACAAAAATCATTAATGCACATTAGTGAAAATGCGCTTCGTTTATCATTAGGAATAGAAGATATTGAAGATATCATAAACGATATAAAACAAGCAATTAAATAGTACAAGAATTAATTAATACAAGCAAATATGGATTTCAGAGATGATCAAATTGAACGCTATAGCCGTCACATTATACTGCAAAATGTAGGTGTTGAAGGGCAAGAAAAAATTAACAATGGCAAAGTACTTATTGTAGGAGCAGGCGGTTTGGGATCACCTGCAGCTCTTTATCTAGCAGCTGCAGGCGTGGGCACCATCGGAATAATTGATGGCGATGTAGTAGATATGACAAATTTGCAACGTCAGGTCATTCATCATACACCAGATGTAGGAAAGGCAAAAGTTTTATCGGCAGAAGAAAAAATTGCAGCACTCAATCCAGATGTTAAAGTAAATGCATACCACGAGCTATTAACCACAGATAATATAAAGGCAATTATTAGCGAATACGATTTTATTATTGATGGCACCGATAATTTTCCAACAAAATTTTTAATAAACGATGCTTGCGTATTTTACAAAAAGGCATTTTCGCATGGGGGGATTTTGCGATTTGAAGGGCAAACATTTACACACATACCTGGGAGCATGTGTTATCGTTGCTTATTTCCAGCACCACCAGCAGACAATGCAGTACCCACCTGCTCGCAAGCAGGTGTACTTGGATCAATTGCAGGCATTCTAGGAACCATACAAGCAACCGAAGCATTGAAATATTTAATAGGGATAGGTGATTTGCTAACGAACCGAATACTCATTTTTGATGCCCTTGCAATGGAATTCAGAACAGCGCGAAGCGCCAAAAATGACAATTGTGGTATATGCGGCACAAAACCCGTAATTAAAGATTTTCAAACTTACGATTTACCTACATGTGAAATTAAACATTAAAAATTATGGAAACAAAAAAACTATCAATCATAAGTTTTAGCGGCGACTTTGACAAGCTTGTTGCCGCTTTTACTCTTGCCACAGGGTCAGCAGCTGTTGGCTATGAGGTTAATTTATTTTTTACTTTTTGGGGTTTAAATGCCATAAAAAATAAAAAAGGACATCGTTTTACAGGCAAAGGATTTCTTGCACGTTTCTTTGGATTCTTAATGGGAGGTATAAAAAATGTACCATTGAGCAGATTAAATTTTGCTGGTGCTAGTCCCATATTAATGAGGCACATGATGCGCAGTCGCCATGTTGCAACCTTGGAGGAATTAATACAAGCCGCCAAAGACCTCAACATTAATTTTTATGCCTGTGAGATGTCAATGCATATTTTAGGATTAACTAAAGATGATTTTATACCTGAAATTAAGGAAGTACTAGGCGTTCCAGGATTTTTAAAACATGCCGAAGGAGGACAACAATTATTTATTTAATCATATCACTCCGCCGCCGCGGATCACTAATCAAAAAAAATGACAACATTTATCGATATTACCCACGATCATTGCCCAATGACCTTTGTAAAAGCGAAAATTGCCTTATCAAAGCTACAATTGGGCGACAGACTTGTAGTAAAGCTATCCGAAGGTGAGCCATTGGAGAACGTGCCAAGAAGCGCAGTAGAACAAGGCTATAAACTCATATCCAATGTAAGAGTAGATACAACAACGCATGAAATAATTTTAGAAAAATGATACAACTCAAAAAATATATTTACGATCAAATTGTGGCTCATGCAAGTCGCGATTTACCCAATGAGGCTTGTGGTTTCTTAGCCGAAAAAGATGGCATTATAAAACATATTTTCGAGATGGAAAATATAGATAAAAGCCCGGAGCATTTTAGCTTTGATCCTGCTGAACAATTTTCAGTTTTTCGTAAAATAAGAGATGCCGAATTAAAATTTACTGGCAACTATCATAGTCATCCAGCAACACCTTCACGTCCCTCTGTTGAGGACATTCGTTTGGCGCATGATCCTTACATCCTATATTTTATTGTATCAATGGCATCAAAAATACCAGTTTTAAAAGCATTTAAAATTGAGACTGGCTCAGTGGAAAATATAGAGATAAATATAGTTGATTAAATCATTACCTTCAAACGATGTATATACTACCAAACACAATAACAGAAGACATAACCAATTACGGCAATTTAATAGAAGAATTTATTGCCAATAAAATTGAACCTGTAAAATTTAAAGCTACTCGTGTTCCAATGGGAATTTACGAGCAACGCAAAGATGATACATTTATGGTTCGTATACGTTGTAGTGCTGGGCATTTAAGTCCATTTCAACTTAGGCAAGTTGCTGAAATTGGACATAAATACCAAAATGATTTATTTCATATTACTACCCGACAGGAAATTCAAATTCAGAATATTAAATTACGAGATACGTTATTGATTCTAAACAAACTTAAAGAAATAGGATTGGCCACAAAAGGAGGAGGAGGAAATACGGTAAGAAATATCATGGTTAGTATTGATAGCGGTATTGCAAAGGATGATATATTTGATGTAACCTCATATGCGCATGATTTAACTACAAAACTAATTGCCGAACATGATTCATTTACCTTGCCACGTAAATTTAAAATTTCATTTTCCGCATCAGAGCGAGATGGTGGTTATGCAGCCGTCAACGATCTCGGTTTTATAGCTAAAATTAAAGATGGTAAACGTGGATTTCGAGTTTTGCTTGGAGGATCGCTTGGCTCTAATCCAATGATTGGATATGAACTTTTTGATTTTGCACCAGAAGAAGATTTATACTATATCGCCGATGCAGCAAAAAAGCTTTTTTCGAGATATGGAAATCGTAAAAATCGTCACAAGGCAAGATTGCGCTATGTATTTTACAAACTAGGTAAAAAAGTGGTTTTCCAACACTTCTTCGATATTTATAATGAAATTAAGAAAATTGACAATCAGAAATATACGAAAACAAATCTGATATTTAAAAAAGCTGATATAAAAATACAACCTGAAATCGTTGCGTCAAAAGAATTTACAAATTGGAAATCACAATATGTTTCGGAACAACAACAAAACGATTTGTATTCAGTTATCCTTCCCTTTGAAAACGGAAACATCAGTTACAGTAATCTAATTATCCTCACCTATTTTATTGAACAGTTTGGTGACGATGTGCTTCGTTTTTCAATGAGACAAAACATTCATCTGCGCAATATCCCTTCAAATTACCTCGGCAATCTTTTTAACTTAATTGCTAAAATTGGAATAAATACCAACGAAGCATTATTGTTAAACAACATTGTTGCTTGCACGGGTGCTGACACTTGCCGATTAGGATTATGTCTTGCAAAAGGTGCAAATGCAGCATTAAAGAAAACAATAGCAAAAAGCAATTTACCATTAGAAGAGGTCAAAAATATCAAAATAAATATTTCAGGTTGCCCAAATTCATGTGGTCAACAAGCTGCTGCTGATTTAGGCTTTTATGGGAAAGTAAGTAGAAACGATCGCATGTATCCTGCATATCATATTGTTGCAGGCGCTAAAATTGGTACTGACGTACCTCAGTTAGCTGAATGGATAGGGGAAATCAATGCACGTGATTTGCCCAATTTCACGACAGATTTACTCTCGGCATTCGTTTCAAAGAAAGCAAAATATAATTCATTCAGTCAATATATACATACAGAAGGAAAAAAAGACATTGAAACAATAACATTAAAATACAAAAATATTCCTTCATTTTCAGATGATAAAAACTATTATTTCGACTGGGGAGCAGAATCAATATTCTCATTGGTAAATAAAGGATTGGGAGAATGTTCGGCAGGTCTTTTTGATATGATCGACCTTGATTTGAATATAGTAAACAGCTCTATTGAAAATCTCAACAAAACAAATAACAATCATGAATCAAACGATCTTTTACATAAAATATTATTTTCATCGGCACGCATGCTCTTAGTTACAAGAGGTGTTGAACCAAAAAACGAAACAGAAATTTATAAATCATTTATTGAAAAGTTCATTGATGTAAATCTTATAAGCCCAATATATAGAGAGATCGTTGAGTTATCATTAAATAATGTCCATCAGAATTTTACTGATAAAAAAGCAGGAATTCTAAATTTAGCGCAGGCCGTAATAAAACTATATGAAAGCATGGATGATTCACTCCAATTTAAAATAGATTATGAAGAAAAAGATATAAGTATTAGTATTGCTAGCCGTAAAAAGGATCTCCGAGGAGTTGTTTGCCCCCTAAATTTCGTAAAAACAAAAATCGAGCTATCCTCAATGAAATCGGGTGATTTGCTCGAAGTGCTCCTTGATGATGGCGAACCAATTGAAAATGTTCCCGGATCAATTATAAATGAGGGTCATAAAGTTTTGGAGCAAAAGAAAATTGAAAATTATTGGTTTGTTAAAATTGAAAAAGTATAAATATGAACGAACAAACTTTTTTACCAATTACTATAAATATAACCAATAAAAAACTACTCATCATTGGTGGCGGAAAAGTTGCAGCACACAAGCTATCCATACTCAACGGGTTTTCAAATAATATAACCGTATTAGCACCTCAAATATGTGAAGAAATAGAATCTACACATATTAATACAATTAAAAAGAAATATGAAGAAGATGAGTTAGATGGATATTTTTTAATTTATGCATGCACCAATAATACCGAGTTAAATGCAAAAATTAAAGAAGACGCAAATGAACGAGGAATACTAGTTAATATAGCTGACGACTCATTAAAATGCGACTTCATTTCTCCTGCAATTTATCGCTCCAACAACATAACTGTTGCAGTTGGTTCAAATGGTCAGGATGTTAAAATGGCTATCTCAATTAGAAATAAAATCAAAGATTTTTTAAATAATAATTTATGAAAGAGAATTTTTCACAACATATTAAAGTTTTAAATCTTCTTAATGATGAAGAAAGAAAACTCTCAGCGGATATACTCTCGACTTTTAGTCAAATAAAATGTTTGGAAATAAAAAAATCACTGAATGATGAATCGTTAATGCATACCACGGCATTTAAAACTTTATTAGAAAAAGAAACAGATATTGCAATAATTTCGAATGAAAGTCTACCCTATCCATTGCATTATGATATACAAATAATAGCATTGGTTGCCAATAAATCTAATTGGAAGGAAGCGATTGCTGAAAGTGAATTATGTCAGCTAACACAGAAACATTCAGGCATTGTGTTTTTGGCATTGCGTGATCGAACGGATCTTCAAGAAGTTTTTCAGAGCATTGACATTCGCACAAAATTTGGATCAGTAACCCTTGTAGGCTTTGGCCCAGGCGATCCCGAATTATTAACGATGAAAGCAGTAAAAGCTGCCTACGCAGCAGATGTAATTTTATATGACGATCTCATCAATACTGATTTTTTAAATGAACTTTACGCAAAAAAAATATACGTAGGTAAAAGACGCGGTAATCATAGCTCTCAGCAAAATGAGATAAACCTACTAATGTACAAACACGCGTTAAGTGGAAAAAAAATTGTACGATTAAAAGGTGGTGATCCTATGATTTTTGGTAGAGGCGGCGAGGAAATTGAATATTTACAAGAGCGATTTATTAATGTTCTGGTAATTCCTGGTGTTACATCAGCACTTGCGGCAGCTTGTGCGGCAAAAATATCACTTACACAACGGAGTTTATCCTCATCTGTAGCATTTTGCACAGGTCATTCAGGCAAAGACATTCAAGTACCCAATGCTAATACTTTAGTGTATTTCATGGCTGCAGTAAATATACTTGAACTATTGGAACGCATTGTTAAATCGGGTCGACGAGAAAGCACCCCCGTGGCAATCATTTATAATTGTAGTCTACACGATGAACAAATCACGATCTCTTCAATTAAAGAAATTAAAGAATCGGGACAAAGCTTTCCTTCTCCAATAATATTAATAATAGGTGATTCTGTTTTAGTAAATAATTCATCACGAAACGATATATATGCATTAGCTCAACAGTTAAAGTATGATTTTGACGTGCCTTTGGAGGATTATATAATCTAAGAAAATGAAATTAATAGTACGATTTATAACCCATGACTCATGATACAGTTAACGAAAAAAATTGCAAAACAAATAATAAATCATGCCCAACGCGAATTGCCTCTTGAAGCATGTGGTTACCTTGCTGCACAAAACAGTATTATAAATAACGCATATGAAATGATGAATATTGATAAAAGTCCGATTCATTTCAGCTTTGATTCTCAGGAGCAATTTGAGGTTTTTAAGAAAATTAAAGATGCCGATTTAAACATGGTGGGCAACTACCATAGTCATCCAACCATTACAGCAAATCCTTCAGCGGAAGATATTCGTTTAGCACACGATCCTTCGATCTATTATTTTATTGTTTCGTTGGCTTCCAAAACTCCGGTTTTAAAAGCCTTTCGCATCATCAATCAACAAGTCAATGAAGTTGAAATTATACTGATAGATTAATACATTAAAACAAAAAAAGGCGGCTCATAATTAAGCCGCTTCACATTATTTTAATAGGATATTACAATGATTTACATACCAATTTTAGCATCTAAAAATAAGGGATTTCCCCTTCCCTATTTTGTCGGTATTTAACTATAAATAATATATGATAAATCAAGTACCTAATATGATGTTTAATTATTAATAAAATCTGATTCTACATTATCATACACTAATGTTAAGCTTAAGCTAAGCAATCAAATATTTTCACAAGATTTTAAATAAACGCAAAGCCCGTTAGGGCTTTGCGTTTCGGTAGAAAGATATAATATAAAAACAATGAGAATCCCGTTAGGGATGGAATTTAGGCAAATAGATGTTTCGTCCCTGCATAAATGTTTTGGCCACTAAAATCTAATTTTACACCTTGTGTTTGCATAAGTTTCCAGTTTTTATTGTTAATTAAATTCAGAAATATAAATTTAATAATTTCTGCGAAACTTATGTATTACAAAGATACAGCCTAACGAGACGTGCTGTGTTGTTTTAGTGATTTTTACTGAAATAACGGGACTAAAATGTACGACAATATAGGGTAAAACAATAGGTGTACAATTAAGCAGAATGAAATAATAAAATATCAAATTGTTTACAAAGGTTTGTATAATAGCAAATATTTTTTCGGCATATCAAAATAAGAATTTGCGCTCACGCACCTATACAAGCCACTATTTTTTTTGTAAGATATAATCTTTTTTAATAATACTATTGTAATACACGATAAATTTCTTTCTGAATAGTACCTCGTACATTCATCTCCATCATACGATTATTATCTTGCGAAGGATGAATTCTGTTAGACAAAAAGATAAATACGATACCGGTTTCAGGATCAGACCAGGCCATACAGCCAGAGAAGCCAAGGTGTCCAAAACTCAAGAGGCTTAAACCAGAGAAACCGGGACCTTCCTTTTTAGGATCGCCTTCGGGTTTATCAAAACCTAAAGCACGACGGTTTTTATCGCCATCAAAAGCTTGGGAGGTAAACATTTTAAGTGTTTTTTCATTGAAGTAACGCTCATCACCATAGCAACCGCCATTTATATACATTTGCATTAGCTTGGCTAAATCGTTAGTATTTGAAAACAAACCGGCATGCCCCGCAACACCTCCAAGCATTGCCGCAGCCTGATCATGAACATAGCCTTGCAATAGTTGTTTTCTGAAAAGCATATCATTTTCAGTAGGGATAATTTGTAATCGCTGAAATGAATTTAAAGGATTGTAGCGAGTGTAATTCATCCCTAACCCTTTAAACAATGAATCATACACGATTTGTTTAATTGATTTTTTAGTAATATGTTCAATCATATAGGGGAATAAGATAAATCCTAGGTCGCTGTACTTATACTCGCTTTTCTCTTTTACATCAGATGCTACAATCGTTTTAATAATACTATCGGCATAGTTCTTTTCGATCCACATTCCATCAGCCACTTTACAATTATACATAGTGCTTGAATCGGGCTGATATATTCTTGATTTAAGACTATAATTTTTAACAAGAAAACGTTTTTTATCTAGTTTGTAAGGATACTCTTCACTAAACTGATTGCTGATAAGGGGTTGGTTGGTTTCCATACTCTCAATAGTTGAGAGCCAATATGGAATGAATGGAGTTAAACCGGCCTGATGTGCCAAAACTTCACGAATGGTCATACGTGATTTATTACTATTTTCCAGTAATGGTAAATAATGAGACATACGATCATCCGGATCGAGTTTATCTTCCTCGTATAACTTCATAATCATCGGAACTGTGGCAGCTATCTTGGTTATAGAGGCTATATCATACAAATCAGTATGAGATACTTTTGAAGAATGATTGTAGGTTTGCGTTCCAAATGATTTATTGTAAACGATAACACCATCTTTTGCTGCAAGAATTTGACAACTAGGAAAAGCCTTATTCTGAATGGCCGCCAAGGCAATAGAATCGACCATTTTAAAGGCATTTGAATTCAATCCAAAATCTTCAGGTGATCCATATTTTAATCGTGATTTCATAGTTCGTATGCCCGTACCTGAAGCTATGTGCGAATTAACAGAGACGGGCAATCTCCCTATTGATTCAATACCACCAAATATAATCTGTGCCGACACATCTTGCGACTCGTTGCTATCCTCATACGAAATAATGAGAGCTTCAATACTATCCATACAAATATTGCCACCGAGAGAATATGGGTTACCAAAAAGGTCAACAATAACTTTAGTGTGTTTGGATAAAGAATTAATGAACCAAATGATATCACTGCTTAGTCCAAAGTTTTTCCATAATGTTTGATTCATGTTATGTACCCCAATAATTAAGGGATTGTAAGCACTCAGCACATGAATTAAACTATCAACATTTTTAAACTTCAATGATTCGATATTAAAAGTAGCAATATCAGCATACAACTTAATACGTTTTTGAAAAACAGTTAGTGTGTCTGTACCTACTGATAATACAGCAGGTTTGGTATATCCCAAGCCTTTAAGGGGGATTATTTGATTGTTATTTTGAACAAGTGTAATTGATTTTTCAAGTAAAGTCTTCTTAATGAAAGCTGATCTTGGGGTATTTATTTGAGTAAGTAAATCATCGTTCAAATAGGCTTTAGTATTACCAATAACATATTTATATTTATACGCGAGTACTTTTCGGCAACGCGCATCAACATCGCTTTGAGAAATAATACTATCTTTAATTGCATTTGCAATAGCATCAATTCCTTTATCGGGATTTGCCGACATAAGAAGAATATCGTTACCCGCTATAAAGGCTTTCAGCTCAAGTTCTCCGGGCATATTATAATCAGCAACGCCTTGCATATTTAGAGCATCAGTGAAAATTAAACCTTTAAAATTTAATTCGTTTTGTAAAAGTTTTGTAACCACTTGTGGCGATAAAGTAGAGGCGATATTTTTTAATGTATCAAGCGCAGGTATGTTCAAATGCCCTACCATTATGCCATTTAGTCCATTCTCGAAAAGAAAACGAAAGGGATATAACTCCAAAGAGTCGAGTCGTTCTTTGCTTT